>JAYUWZ010000144.1:0-2040 GCA_043753265.1 Verrucomicrobiaceae bacterium | reverse complement strand
GGGAGCGATGAGCGCAATGGCGACAAGAAGGCCGGGAACCACCACGATTCCGATGAAGAGCCAGAAGATGCGGCGCGGCCAGGGATTGAAGCCGGTGGGCTCCTGCGCACGGGGACGGGCCATCCATCCCTTGATGGCGAAGAAAGTCGCCAGCAAAAAACCGAACACCAAAATGCCAGGGGCGAGGAATACAGGCCGGGCGCTTTCCACGGCCGCGTACACCTGGCGCTGCTCCGCACGGGCGGCATTCAGTGCACGGTCGGCTGCGGAAAAGGCCTGCTTCACGGCTGCGCTCTTGTCTACGGCCAGCGCGTGCTCCGCCTCCTTGTAGTCCACGAACCGCGACTCCACCTGATTATCCACCATCGCTCTTTTCGATGTCGCATCGGCCTCCGCATACCTTCCCAGCGCGAATACAATCGCGGATGCACAGATGATGGAGAGCACCACCCCGAGCCATGCTGCGGCGGGGTTTCCGGGTGCCTGGGGCGGATTCGCAGCATCGGCGGAATGCTCCGAAAACTCACGCTGACGGAACAGGACGAAGAGCAGAAGGATCGCCCCCAGCCCGAAGAACAGAGAGAGCGCAGCGCTGTAGATCAGCAGCCACCAGAAAAACCACTTCGCCCGGTAGCGAAACCCGAACAGCGCGATAACGGTGAACACGAGCCCCACAATGATCGCAATGCCCGCCGGAATGACGAAGCCCAGCAAAGCGCCCATATGCGGGCGCAGCGCCTCGGGGAAACGCGCACGGCCTTCGTGCAGGTCATACAGTTTCAGCCACAGGGGAATGAAGCAGATCGCAAGGATCACGGGCAGCAGGTTCAGCCACGCGCCCCACTTCGCCAGGCCACTACCCTGCTCGCGCGCCGCGGTGGGATTCGGCACAAAGGGCTGGGCACGCGCATCGCGCGCCTGCAGGAGGTCCACCATCCCCACAAAGCCGCACTTGGAGCAAGTCGAGCGCACGCGCTTGCCTATGGAGGCCGCGCCAATGCGGATGCCGCCCGTGGACGCAAACGAGCGCGTATGCCCACAGGAAGGGCAGCGCAGAATCCATTCGTCATCTGCGTAGGCAGAGTAATCCGTCGTGGGTCGTCCCGAACCCGTGCCGCTCGCGGTCGCGGTATTTGCAGCAGGGGATCTCCTCACGGCCCGCCATTGATTTCCCGGCCACAAGCCATATAGCGCGCCGGCCATTGCCGTGAGAATCGCCATCGTGGCCGGGGAAACGAGTTCACGCACAGGACGCGCCACCGCTGAAAGCGGGATGGCCAGCGCGCAAAGCACCACCAGCACCAGCAGGATTTGCCGCACGATGCCGGGGCTCCATTCGTAGTCCATCTCGGGCTCAGCGTTGCGGGCACTCGCGCCCATGCCATGCTCGGTTCGTACGCCCTCTACCTGCGTCTTCATCTCCGTGGCGCTTTGCTGGCGGCGGCCGCGCTCTTTTTCCAGCGCCCGGAATACGACCTCATCGACCCCGCGCGTCACGTCTGCTTTTTCCGAGGGCGCGGCAAATCGGCCCAGCGGCAGCTCGCCGGTGAGCATCTCGTAAAGCACCACCCCCAGGCTGTAGATATCCGCCCGGTGGTCCACCTCGGCCGGATGCTCGATCTGCTCCGGTGCCATGTAGGCAGCGGTGCCAAGCGACGCCCCGGTGAGCGTGAGGTCCGGTGTGGAGCCCGGCTCGCCCGCGAGCTT
The DNA here is from genome assembly GCA_043753265.1 of Verrucomicrobiaceae bacterium. Taxonomy (GTDB): domain Bacteria; phylum Verrucomicrobiota; class Verrucomicrobiia; order Chthoniobacterales; family Chthoniobacteraceae; genus SXWH01. The sequence goes on along the minus strand of JAYUWZ010000144.1, from coordinate 333 downwards.
GGCGATGCCAAAATCCGCGAGCTTTGGCGTGCCCGAGACGTCAAGCAGGATGTTCTCCGGCTTGATGTCCCGGTGCAACACCCCGTGGTCATGCGCAAATTGCAGCGCCTCGCAAATCTTGGGCACCAGCGAGAGCGCCTGTTCGGGCTTCACGCCCGCGCGGATGGCCTGGCGGAGGTTCACCCCATTCACAAATTCCATGAGCAGGTAGAAAAATCCTGCCCTCTCGCCGAAGTCGAACACCGCCACGATATTCGGGTGCGACAGCCGCGCCAGCGCGCGCGCCTCCCGTGTGAAGCGCTCGGCAAAGCCAGGCTGCCGCGCCAGCACAGG
>JAYUWZ010000143.1:0-2042 GCA_043753265.1 Verrucomicrobiaceae bacterium | reverse complement strand
CTACGAGGCGGTGCATTCGGCGCTGGCTGCGTGGTTAAGGGCGCGGGGGATGGGTGCCGGACTTGCGGGAGCAGAGGTTGGGCGGGGAAATGGCAATTGTTTTGAAAGTCCCGTGGAGGCAGATGTGGTGACTGCAGGCAGGAAGGTGGCAGGGGCGGCTCAGCGTCGAACACGAGAGGGGTTGCTTTTGCAGGGGAGTATTCAGGATGTGCCGCAGGAGTGGGGCGCAGAACTGGGAGCGGTTTTTGGAGCCACTGCGAGTCGTGGGTTTTCGGATGCGGAACTCGGATTGGCCGCCAGGCTCGCAGCGGAGAAGTATGGGACGCGGGAGTGGTTGGAGCGGCGGTAGAAACGCCGAACGTCTAGAACCTGCAATTAACTTTTAGCTCGGCTCAGGTGGCAAAATGGGCACGGAAAGCCTGTATTGGAGGGCCAAAGGCCCGCTCCATCCCAGCCTGGGTTAAGCGAGGCACGAGCGCTACCCCAGGTTCTCGTATTCAAAGGCAAGAGCCCTGAGCCGGAGCGAAGCGGCGACAGACCACCGCAGGTGGCCCGAAGGGCGAGCGTAGCGAGTCAACGGGCGGCCCAAAAAGTTAATTACACGCTTAGCGCTTAGCGCTCAACATCCCAATGGAAGGCGGATCTCGGAGTCGCCCGGTGGAATCGACTGGAACCGAGCCGACCAGCACTGGACGAGGGATATTATTAATCCCGAAAGCGAGTAGTGCTGTGCGCTCGCATTGACTCTATGCGAAATCCGTAGTTACCGTGCTGGCAATGGATCCGGCCCTCCGCCAGCGCATTTACGATTTTCTTGAGAGCAAGGGCTTTCGCAAGACGACCCAGCGGGATGCGATCATTCGTGCAGCGTTTGGGACGAATGAGCACTACACGGCGGAGGAACTGCACGTGATGTCACGGAAACTGGATCCCTCGGTGTCGCGGGCAACGGTGTACCGGACACTGCCACTGCTGGTGGAGTGCGGGGTGCTGCGGGAGATGGACTTTGGGAAGGACTACAAATTTTACGATCCGAACTATGTGGATCATCCGAACCACAACCACCTGATCTGCCTGGATTGCGGGAAGATTGTGGAGTTTGAGGACGTGCACATCGACACGCTGGAAAATTGCATCAGCAAACGGCTGGGGTTTACGCCTATGGGAAAGGTGATCCGGATCGAGGCGCATTGTGATGAATTTCAGCGCTCGAACGGAGCGTGTCCGAGGCGCAAAAGCGCCTAAACGACGTGAGATGTGGAGAGGTGAGACGAGGAGTGGGGTGACTCGCAGACTACGAGCATAGTGCATCCCATCGTCGCGAGTCTCCAAGCCGCTTCTGCCCATTGTATTTCTTCGCGTGCTTCGCGCCCTTCGTAGTGCCCTTCGCCCTTTTTGAGGCTTTCTTGTATTGTCCTCTGTGACTTCTGTGCCCTCTGTGGTTCCATCTTTGCGTCCTGGGTTTCAGTCATTCATCTAGCCCCGCCAAAAATTTGCTCATCGGCGCGTTTGCCAAGATGGGCGGTGGGGACTACGTGTCCGGGACATGGCTAACGATCCCGCATCCAAACAAGTTAAAATCCAGGTCAAATACGAAGACATGACCGCGCGCTACGCAAATCAGGTCGTGGTGACGACCGGCCAGGAGGAAATATTCCTCGATTTCTCGAGCGGGCTGGTGCCCGACCAGGGAAGCGGCACGAGCACGCTGCCGATCCATACGCGCATCGCGATGACGGCGGGCGGCGTCCAACGGCTTTACCAAGTGCTGGGACAGCTTCTCTCAAAGCAGAAGAAGGCCGGCGCGCCCGCTGAGTTGAAAAATTAGCAGCGAGCTCCGCAGCCAATTCTGGACTACTCGAGCGACGCTCGAAAAAAGCAGTGTCCGAACCTGTGATGGAGAGGCCGGGTATACCTCGATATTGCAAACGACTTCCTTCTAATAGTCATCCTGAGAACCATAACAGGCGAGCATGATTTTCTGTGCGGAGATGACGTGCTTGGTCGCTCGCAAATCCGCAGTTCCGGCACTATGGAAGGCA
>JAYUWZ010000142.1:0-2046 GCA_043753265.1 Verrucomicrobiaceae bacterium | reverse complement strand
TGAAGTCCACCGCGCCACGGGCGAGGAGCGCTCCGGCGTTGATGGCGTCCTCCTTCGTGATCACCCGGTAGCACGACGAATCGAGCACGGACTCGATGGCAGTGGCAAATGGGGGTTGGCGGGTGATGACGAGCAGGGTGCGCATGGTGGTCAGGTGCTCGTCGTCGACTGGGGCACGCTCGATACCGTCTGCGAGGCAGGTGCGGGTTTTGCGGTTTTCTGCCGGTTTGGAAGGTCCAGGTTCACCACGGTGCCTTTGCCGACGTCGCTGGCGACGCCGAGGCTGCCGCCATGCAGGCTGGCAATCTTCCGGCAGATTGCGAGGCCCAGGCCGAAGCCGCGCTCCTCGTCGCCGGTTTTCTTGGTGGTGAAATAAGGCTGGAAGACGCGATCCATGTGCTCTGGGCGGATGCCGCTGCCGTGGTCTGTCACGCGCACTCGCAGCCAGTCGCGTGCGGCGTCAGTCTTTATGAGGCGGATGATTTCCACGCGCACTTCGCCGTCCTCGTCGGAGGCATCCACCGCATTGGCGATCACGTTTGCGAGCAGACGCTGGATGAGCACCTGATCCATCTCCACGAGGGTCTCGCCGCCGGTCTCGACCCTGTAGCGAATGTTCTTCCCCTTGCGCTTGTTTTCGTTCGCGAGATCCACGACGTGGGTAACGAGCGCATCGAGGCGGCCGAGCTGAAAGTCGGGCCGGAGATGCTCCGAGAAAAAGAGCGCCTCTTTGATGTAGGCACGCATCGTGTGGATGTTGCGAATGGCGACGGGCACGAGCTCGGTGCGCAGGGCCTCCGGCGATTCACCTTCGCCGATGAGCTGCAGGAGCGTCCACACTGGGGTGATGAGATTGTTGAGATCGTGCGCCATGCCGCGTGACATGCGGCCGAGGAGGTCTAGCTCCTGGTTGATCATCAATCGGTTCTTGAGCGAGAGTTGATTGATGACGAGGGCGAGATTCTCGGTGAGGGAGATGAGCAGTCGGGTGTCCGTGCGGGTGAAAGGATCGCGGCTGTTTTTCTCGCCGATCACGAGGACGCCGAGCGGCTGCTGGTCGACGATGAGCGGGAATACCAGTTCGCCCACAAACTGGCGGAGTTGGTCGCGCGCCTTGGACTCGAGGCCCTCGACATTGCCGCGCTCGTAACCAGGGTTCAGCGCGAGGTAGCCCTGCTTGGTTTCCAGGAAATAGCGGAAAAGCGCGGACTCAGTGCTCAGCTCATCGAGCTGCTTTTCCGGTTGATTGGGATGTGCGCGGGTGAGTGAAAATGCGCGGTTGGTTTCATCGAGCAGGATGATCCAGTAGGAACGCACGCGGAGGGTATTGACGAGCAGGTTGTGCAGGCCGGCGAGCAGACCTGGCAGGTCCGTGCGCCAGCGCGATTGCTCGGTGAAGGAGCGGATTTGATCCTGGTACTCGAAGTGGTCGCCGAGCAGGCGGCGCTCCAGTTCCTCCGCCGCTCCGCCGAGCAGCTTGGGAAAGAGGAAGGAGGCAATGAGCGATGCCACGACGATGACCCCAACCCCGCTGACGAACGAGAACACGGTGACGGAATCCTTGGGCGAGAAGGCCGCGACCGTGAGCTGCAGCACCACCGCGATGAGCATGAGGAAAACGAAGCGCAGCACGTAGGCCGCGGAACGGCCGAGCGCGAGATGCACGTCCAGCAACTGATGCTGGAACACGCTGTAGGCGACCATCACTCCGTATGCGGTCGCTGCGAGGCTGCCGTAGGGGCGGATGGGGATATCGGTGAACGGGTAGAAGTCCACGCCGAGGATGGGCAGGATGTCGTTGGTCCCGAAAATCACGATCAGTGTCTGTGCCACCATGATGCCGTTGAAACGCCTGCGCTGGCGTTGGGGCAGCGATTGCCGTTTTGACCAAAGGATGATAACCGAGGCGAAAGTCTGAGACAGCGATGCGGCGTAAATCCAGAAGCCCGGCCCGGCCACGGAGTAGTAGGCATAGCCCACGGGCTTTACGCCGCTGATGAAATGGCCGGTCGCGTTCATCACGGCCAGGCCACCGTGCAAAAGGTA
>JAYUWZ010000141.1:0-2047 GCA_043753265.1 Verrucomicrobiaceae bacterium | reverse complement strand
TTGGCTGCAAAAATGTGACGAGGTTGTACCGCCACCCCCGGAGTCGTAGTGGGGCGCAACCACTCCAAAAGCGGTGAGCAATCCTTCGAGGTCACAATATCCTTTGGCGGGGCGGCACGCTTACATTCGTACCCGTAGATCAGATATCAGATGTTGCTGAGGGGGACAAAACTGCAGGCGGGCTCTGCCCGGCTATGTCGCTCCGCTCCATTCTTACGCCTCTACGTCTCCCGCATCCAAACGCTGCTGCATCTGCACGGCGTATTGGGCGACTTGGGCGTCCACGCGGTCGTGGTTTACTTCGGGGTTGATGCCGCAGGCGCGTAGTGCGGCGAGGCAGATGGCGACATTGGCGGTGCGGGCGATGCCAGGCGGGTGGGGCCCGAAGGCGGCGTACCAACGCGCATTTTCCCTCCACACGCCCAGTGAGCCGTAGTTTGCCGTTGCCTTTTCCACGACGACCCAGATGAGTGCCGCCTCCGCACAATAGGGGCGGTAGGCGCGCACTTCGCGCACGATGGTCTTGGTCCAGTCCACCTCGGGCAGGAAGTGCTGATAGTAGGGATCGTGCAGGGCCCGCCGGGCCTCGGCCTCGGTTTCAAACTGGAACTGCCCGTGGGAGTCTTCCCAGTAAATCTCGGGAGCCTCGCCGGTGACGTGCTGGCCGACCAGCGCATCGAGATCGGCTGCGGACGCTATGCGAATGGGAGCATTGCTCATGGAGGAAAGCACGGAGACAGCTACTGCGCAGGTGGTGGCGGGAGTGGCTCGACTTTGGGTGGCTCGGTTTTCATCTCCGGTGGCTTGGGTGGAAGTTTCGGGGCGGAAACAGGCTTCCCGCTTTTCGTCTCCAGCTTCTGCACCGGCTTCTTCAATTTGATTTGGCCGATGGTGACTTCCTCCTCGACCGTTTTGATGCGCACATCCTCCACCTTGTAGAGCCCGCCATCCTCGTTGCGGTAGAATTTCTCCATTTCCTTTACATTGAAGGGACGGCTCCCACGGCGTCCAAACACCACCGTTTGGCCGCCTGTTTCATCCACGGCGCGATCGCGGTCCAGGCCGCGGCTCACGGAGAGAGCAGGGTGATGCGTTTTGCGCGTGGCGATGAGCAGCGGTTTCGGGCGCGGCGTGAAGCCGTAGGAATTTGGCTCGCGGTCGGGTGAGATCATCTGCAGCACGCGCATGCCGTTTTTGCCATCGGCCACGAGGGCATACATGCTGGCTGCGACGCTGCCGATCTGGACGGCCTGCGTGTCGTTCAGCTTGCCTCCGGCGTTGAACATCTGGTCGAGCTTTGGCCTCTCGGGATTTTCTACATCGATGATGGCGAGTCCCTCAGGGCCGTTGGCCACGTAGGCGTAGGTGCGGGCGACGTAGAGTTTGCGGGCGTTGGCGAGCTTCACCACTGCGCCCTTCACGGGACGCGGCTCGTTGGGTTCCGTGATGTCGAGCACCTTGAGCCCGTCGTCATCCGTCACGAATGCGTAGCGGAACTGGATGGCGATGGCGCGGGGATTGCGCAGGAAGCTGCCGGTGTATTCCCCGGCGAGGCGCGGCTTGAGGGGGTCGCGCACATCCACCACATAAATGCCGCCCGGCGTGCAGACGTAGGCACGCGAGCCGGCCAGCACGACATACTCGGCGTTGGTCAGCTTGCCGTCGGGATTGAACACCGCGTCCTTTTTCAGGAAATTGTCCTCGGGATTGCCATTCATCAGGCACGTCGTGTCCACGATGACGAGGCCCTCCTTGCGGTCGGTGACAAATGCGTATCCGTAAATGGGGTGCATGGGCTGCTCCTCGTTCTCGGGCGCGCGCACACGCTTGGGATCATTCAGCAGTGTGCTCGGGAGCGCCACGCTCGTGCAGTAGGAGAGCTTGACGTGCGTGTCCTGCCCGAGCGGCGACACCGGAGAGGTGAGAAAGCGCTCGCTGAATCCCTTGTTGTCGATGTTTGCCACGTCGTAAACGCGGAAGCCATCCTTGCCGCTAGCGGTATAAAGATACTCGCTGCGCAGCGTGAGGTCGTGCACATCGCCGGAAT
>JAYUWZ010000140.1:0-2049 GCA_043753265.1 Verrucomicrobiaceae bacterium | reverse complement strand
CGCCCGCAAAAGCACGCATGCTCGCGCCCAACAAGGACTAGCTTTCACGCAGTCTCACCTCTCAACAAACGGCACGTGCGAACAATGGCGCACGTGCCGTTTTTTGTTTTCAAAGTAGCGCGGACCTCCAAGCCGCATGGGAGGGATTGAGGGGGCTATCAAGACCCACCAATGCACAGCCCACCACGGCGGACTGGAAGTCCGCGCTACTTTCAAGCACGCGCCGACACTGCGCTAATGCTTCGTCTCCCCCGCCCCAGCCCCTGCCTCCGCGGCGAGATCGCCATCTCCGAGCTTCCGCTTGAATAGCTCGATCACCAGCCCATAGCACTGCTGCGCCAGCACGGGATTATACCTCGGCCCCTCGTCGCGGATGAAGGCGTGCGCGCCGTTGACCTCAAAGCCCGTATACCACGCACCGCCCTCCTCGAGCGCCACGCGGATTTGCTGCCGGCCCTCGAAAGGAACGTGCGGGTCCTGGCGGCCCCAAATCATCAGCAACTCCGCCTTGATATCGCCCTTGCGCGCGCGCTCCAGCGAATCATCCGCCATCCCTGTGCCGAGCCCGCGCACGTGGCTCTTCAGCTTGTGAATGTCCGTCGCGTAAAAGCACACCGCTGCGAGGATGTCAAGGCTCATCGCATTGCGGAAACTGAGGTGGCCGCCAATGCAAATGCCCACCGAGCCCAGCTTGCCCGTGCAGGAAGGGTGCGCCTTCAGCCAGTCGCGCACCGTCGCGAGATCCCCGTCGAACTGTGCGAGCGGCTTGTTCACCTTGCACCAGTTCCCGCGATCCGCCCCTGCGCTGTCATAGCCGATCACCGTGCCCGGAGCCTCGAACTCATGGAAAATCTCCGGCACCGCCACGACGAATCCAAACCCGGCAAGCATTGCAGCCGTGCGACGAATCGGCCCCGTAACCTGAAAAATTTCCGAAAACAGAGTGATGCCCGGATACTTCCCCGGCGCCGTCGGCCGGAAGACATGCGTGCGCATGTTGCCGCTGGGCGTCTGCAAATCAACGAACTCGTGGTCGAGAATGGTCATACGCCGTGCGTGATAATCGCTGCGCCAATCACCCGCAAGTAGTGTGGTGGATTTTTCTGCAGAATGCACCGTCCGTCATATTGTGAGAGGCGTCGCGCCCCTTCTCCTTCCCCACCGAAACAGGGATTTGCGGATGCGAGGAACTTCGTCTCCTTGATGCACAGCCATTTCTCCACTAACCAGCATGTCACCATGAAATCGCTAGCCATCCTCACAATCGCCGCAAGCATCGCTCTGGCGGTTCCCCGAACGTTGGCTGAAGAGAAGGAACCCGCACAGGTCACAGCGATAAAGAGCATGCATGGTATGCTCACGGCCGGCAAATACGGAGACTTCTATCGCGACTGGTGCCACCCACACCTGCAGGGACAACTCAGCGCGGAAGCGTTTGGCCTCTGGATGCAATCCGACAAAGGAAAAGCCGTCGTCGCCCTGTATGCGGAGGTGATCCGAGGCGTTGATTCAAAGGCGGGCGCGGATGTTCTCATCGCCCAACCACAAGCGGAGAAGAACCAATATGAATTCATCCTCGCGGCTGTAAGAAAGCAAAAATCGTTTGAGCGCGCGGGTGCGCAATGGTATTTGGAAATCCAATTGCATGAAGGCAAATGGAAGCTTGTGGACACTGACTGAACGCAGACGCATGCGCCGGACGTGGACGCAAAAACCCATTCCATCCTTTAGGAATAATGAATGAGGGGCAAACAGACCATCGGCTCCGGTTCGCCTCTCCCCGACTCGCCCTGTGGGATTTCCCGCCTCGATCCCCGCGAATCGCTTGCCAGCCAGCCCGCGATCTCTCCAATAGGGGTGTGAAACTGTCCATCATCGCCGCCACGCTCGCGGAGCTCGGCGCGAAGCCGACGCAAAGCCTCGGCCAAAACTTCCTGCACGATCAAAATCTGGCACGCTGGATCGTGGATCAGACGGGGCTCGCCCCAGGCGAGCCCTGGCTGGAGATTGGCCCCGGCCTTGGCGCGCTCACGGAATACGCGCTGGAGC
>JAYUWZ010000139.1:0-2051 GCA_043753265.1 Verrucomicrobiaceae bacterium | reverse complement strand
GGCGCGCCTGCCGATACCCAGGTCTTCCTCCATTCGCACGAGGCGCTACTCGCCTTTGGGCTGCCATCGCTCGGCTGGCTCTTTGCGGATCGTCTGCTCGGAGTGGAAGGCTTCATCCCTTTCAATATCGCATTCGGCGCGCACATCGCACTCACCGCAGTGTCGCTGTGGTGCACAGCCTATCGCCACAGCGGCTGGCTGCTGCTCCCGCCTGCCGCGGCAATCGCATGGTTCATGATCGTTCTGCCGTTGTGGGTATTTTCGCCAAAGCTCCACATGGAAATGGATGCACCCATCGCAGGCATCGCAGCCGTGCTGTTTCTCGCCGTGGGCACCGCGTTGCATCTGCTTCAGCCGCACATCAAGGAACGGGTCACTCTTCACTGGGTCACTCGTGCCGCGCTCGCCACCCTCGCCTCTCTCGTAGTTCTCTGACACTCCTTTGCCATGCCACGCGTGCTCACAATTACCTCACCGGATGAAGCCGCCCGCCATGCGGTGCCGCCGCTTCCGCCATGCGATGCAGTGACCCTTGCACGCCACGGGGTGGATGAACACCTTGTCCTTCTGAACGATGACGGCGCACCCATTGCGCGTGCATCCTTGTGGTGGAGTGCCACGCCGCCACTGGAAGGCCACCGCCTCGGCATCATCGGCCACTACGCTGCGCTGGATGCAGCCGGCGCGCATGCCATTCTCGATGCCGCGTGTGCACGCCTGGCTTCTGCCGGATGCACCCTCGCGGTGGGCCCCATGGATGGAAATACCTGGCGCCGCCATCGGTGGATTACCGAGCGCGGAGAAGAGCCCCCATTCTTGATGGAGCCCGACAACCCGGATGAATGGCCAGCGCATTGGACAGCGGCTGGCTTCGGCACGCTTGCGACGTATTTCTCCGGCCTGAATAATGACCTATCCTACGAGGACCCCCAGGTTACCCGCGCAGGCGACCGCCTGCATCGCAATGGCGTGAGGGCTCGCGCAATCAATCCCGACGATTTCGAAAACGAACTCCGCCGCATCTACGCGATATCAGTGCAGGCTTTCCCGGAAAACTTCCTCTACACGCCTCTCCCGGAGGCCGATTTCCTCGCACAGTATACTGCCATTCGCGAACGCGTGCGTCCTGAGTTAGTGCTGCTCGCGGAGCATGAGGGACAGCCGGTGGGGTTTGTCTTTGCGGTACCAGACTGGCTGCGCGGACCCGCGACGCATACCGTGATCGTGAAAACGCTCGCTGTAGTCCCGGGCCGCAATTTTGCAGGCCTCGGCACATGGCTCGTGGCCCGTGCGCAAATCGTTTCCCGCGAACTCGGCTACCAGCGCGTGATTCACGCGCTCATGCACGAGTCGAACAACTCCGTGAATCTCAGCGCCCGCTACGGGAAACCCTTCCGCCGTTACACGCTCTACTCGCGCCCGCTGTGAACATCGCCGCCATTCTCGCGGAACAAGCCGCATTGCGCCCGGCAGCACCGGCAGTGATTGAGCGCGCAGGCGTGACCACCTTTGCGCAGCTCGACAATCGAGTGCGCCGCGCCGCCGCAATGCTGCAAAGTGCGGGGATCGGCCTCGGCGATGCGGTGCTCATCTTTCAACCGATGTCCGCGGAACTCTACACCGCGCTCCTCGCGGTCTTCCGGCTCGGCGCGATGGCCATGTTTCTCGACCCCTCGGCGGGCCGCGCACACATCGAGGCCTGCTGCGCCTTGCAACAGCCCCTCGCCCTTGTTGCCATCGATCGCGCCCACTTGCTCCGCCTGAACTCGCCCGCCCTTCGGCGCATCCCCTGCAAGTTTTCCATTGGGTGGTGGGTGCCGGGCGCAAAGCGCTGGCGCGGTCTTGAAAAGCAAACCCCGCTCGATTCGCTCGCACCCGTGGAAGCCAGCACACCCGCGCTGCTCACCTTCACCAGTGGCAGTACCGGCAAGCCCAAGGCCGCGGTGCGCACGCATGGATTCCTCATCGAACAGCATCGCGTGCTCGCGCGCAGCATCGCGCTGGAGCCGGGCGAGGTGGACCTCGCAACCCTGCCCATCTTCACCCTCGCA
>JAYUWZ010000138.1:0-2051 GCA_043753265.1 Verrucomicrobiaceae bacterium | reverse complement strand
AGCCCCATGAGCTTCCCTATGGCTGGGGGTTGCTGGTGGCCAGGCAGGAAGCGCTGGTCGTGGCGCGGGAGCCGACGTGGGCGGAGTCCAACGAGAAGGCAAGGATGGCAGTACTGCAAGGCATCGCCCTCGCAGGCACCCAGGCGATCAACCGGGCTTTGGGAGTGGCGCTGCCCCTTCCTGCGCACTATCAAGACAACCGCAAACGCCTTCCCGAAAAACCTGCTCCATGAAAAACGTCGTCATCCTCGGTGCCTCGCCCAAACCAGATCGGTATGCCTTCCTCGCGATGCAAAAGCTGCAGCAGCACGGGCATCATGCGATTCCAGTGAATCCAGGATTCACGGAAATCCTGGGGCAGCCATGTCTCGCGACCGTCGGGGAAGTATCCGTGCCCATCGATACCATCACCCTGTATCTCGGGGAGGCACGCTCCACGCCCCTCATCGCGGAGATTATCGCCGCAAAGCCCCGGCGCATCATCCTCAATCCCGGTGCGGAAAACGCGCAACTTGCAGCAGCAGCCGAGGCTGCGGGAATCGAGGTAGTCACGGGCTGCACGCTGGTGATGCTGGGTGCGGGCACGTTTTAGCACGACGCTTCCAGCCGAGTGAGCTCGCCGGGCGCAGAAGTAGCACAGAGTTGCACTCTGTGCGGCAGCCGACGGTCCCCGGCGGCAGTTTCCGGGCGTGATTTAATGTCGGGGTAGGTTGAGATAAAATGGAGCAAACAGAGTTACGCCAGTTCGTGGAGTGCGGAAGCCCTCTGCCGCTTTGGAAGGTGGGTGGGAATTTTGGGCGGGCAGGTATGAAATACCACCCGGATTCACCTTTGCGAGCACTTCCCCATACCGCCCGCCACCTTCGCCCATCCTCCAAAGCGGCAGAGGACTGCCGCACTCCATGAACTGGCGTAGGTTTTGCATGCCCTGCCTCCTGTTATCACCTACTTTAAATCACACCCGGCAGTTCCATCCCGCCCAAATCATCCGTGACACCATCGGGTGGATGGCCTATATTTCCACCATGGAAAGCGGAGGGGGGACAGACAGGGCTGCGAGGAATCAAGTGCATCGATCACACAGGAAAGAACATATTCTTTCCTACACCCTCCCCTCCCCCAAAATTCTACGAAACGCGCAGACCGCAACAACTGCAACAACCCCCCTCCCAAACGCTCTCAACGCCTTCGAATCCCGCGACGCATTGATCGCCGATAATCCGATCCCACCCAGCAATACCCTCAAAATCAAACAGTTGGGCTCCGGGATTATCGGCGACGCCCGATCGCCGTTAATCGCCCACCCCATTCGCTGCGGAATGCGCAACAACTGCAACAACCCGAGCCAGCATGGCTCGCCCTGCCAGTTCGAAGGGCGGGAAAATCCAGCTTTGCTCATTCAGCCTCACCCATTTTCAACCACGCTCGTAAAATCAGGCACAATACCTCCCCCATTGATAAATTTTTACTTTGGTACATCGTGGACTCTGCAAGTGCGGTATTCCTGCCCTGATATCCGCACCTCGCGTACCGCTCAAACTCCGTTCAACTCCCACATGTCCCTTCAGTTCATCCGAGCCTCCCTGCGTATCCTTGCGCTGTCATCCTTACTGCTGCTCGGACTTCGTAGTGATGCTGCAAACCGGTATTTCGACGTGTCGAATGCCTCGGGGCTCACCCCCGGGGCGGCGACATGGAATGTGGGTGTGACTCCGGCCCACGCCGGGCGGCTTCCGCCGGCGCCATCCAATGGCCACTCGTGGCCATCGCGCCGCCTTGACCTCCCATTTTCATTTTTCCGTGGTCCATGCCTTCCATCGCCGCCGGTTCTTTCTTCGCATCGTGCCCGGCGTCGCCGAGCACCACCAAGGGCAAAACGATCAGCGACCCCAGTAACAGCACCTGGTGAAAAATGTTTGCATTCACTCGTGTCATTGCTTTGTTCCTAGCTCTGAGATTTTGCGCATCATGGCGGCATACTCTTTACGACGCGAAGCAGCGTCCCAAGCACCGTCAGCAAAAGTTTTTTTCATAATCAACGCAAGTTAGCA
>JAYUWZ010000137.1:0-4585 GCA_043753265.1 Verrucomicrobiaceae bacterium | reverse complement strand
GACCAAAAGCTGAAGAGCCTTGGACACAACAGTGCGGTGGAGTTCAATGAACGCCTCATGGCATCAATGCAGAGAAAGAAAGACGCTTAAACCACTTTACGATGGGCCTATTCAGCCGCGACGCCGTTAAATCCAGCAAGGATCTCGAGATACTCAACAAGCTTGGGCTCCATGCCCGACCCTGCTCAAAATTCGTCAAGCTCGCCGCCATGTTCAAGAGCGAGATCTGGGTTTCCAAGGATGACCAGACGGTGAACGGCAAGAGCATCATGGGCCTGAAGATGCTCGCAGCCGGCCAGGGCAGCATCTTGAAGGTGACCTGTGAGGGGCCCGACGCGACTGATGCATTGGCGGCGATTGAGAAACTTTTGCTGACCAAGTTCGATGAAGACTGAGCGGCGCTTCCAAGGCGTGGCCGTGTCCCCAGGCATCGCACGAGGAGCCGCATATGTCTACCGTCCCGAGGACGACCTTCCACCCAAGCGAGTCGTTCGCGATGTGGAGGCGGAGGCGCAGCGTTTTCAGGACGCCCTGGCGGTCACGCGCAAACAGATTTCCGACCTGCACCAGCGCATGCTCACCGCCCTGGGAGCAAAGGATGCTGCGGTTTTCGAGACACACCTTATGGTGGTCGAGGACGGCTCCTTGATTCAGGAGGTGCTCGGCCAGATGCGCACCGAGCGCTGCAATGCCGAGCACGCCTATTGGGGCGTGATGCAGCGCTACGCCCGCAGCTTCAGCCAGATCGACGACCCTTACCTCCGCGAGCGCGCCGTGGATGTCCATGATGTGGCCCGCCGCGTCATCCACAACCTGATGGGGAAGGACCTCAGCGGCCTGGCGGGCATGGAGTCGCCCCACGTGGTGCTGGCCCACAATCTTACCCCCAGCGATACCGCGCAGATGATTCGCGCGAACGTCCTGGGCTTTGGCACCGAGGCCGGGGGGCGCACCTCGCATACCGCAATCATTGCCCGCTCCCTCGCGATTCCCGCAGTAGTGGGTCTGCATGCAGTGCTCGGCCAGATCGAGAATGGCGCCGATGTGCTGCTCGATGGCTACAGCGGGCTCGTCATCGTCGATCCTTCGGAAGCGACCCTTTATCAATATGGTGAGGTGGAGTCGAAACGGCGGCGCGTCGAAAGTGCGCTGGTCGAACTGCGCGAGACGCAGTCCACCACGAGCGATGGCACCCATGTCATCCTGTCCGCAAATATCGAGTCGCCCGACGACATGGAGCACGTGCGCTCCAGCGGAGCGGAAGGCGTCGGCCTTTTCCGCACCGAATTTCTCTACCTCGCACGGCGCGAACTCCCCAGCGAAGATGAGCAGACCGCCGCCTACGCGCGCGTGGCCGCCGCTGCCCTGCCCCATGCCGTCATCATCCGTACGCTCGATCTCGGGGGCGACAAGCTCCACGATCTGCTGAGCGCCACGGACGAGGAGAATCCCTTCCTCGGGTGGCGTGCGATTCGCGTGTGCCTGGAGCGGGTGGATATTTTCAAGACGCAGCTCCGCGCCATCCTGCGGGCCAGTGTGAAAGGGGGCATCAAGCTGATGTTCCCGATGATTTCCGGTATCGGGGAACTGCGAAAGGCCAAGGAAGTGCTCGCCGAATGCCAGGCGGAGCTGAAACGCGAAGGCAAAGCATTCGATGAAAAGATGGAAGTCGGCATGATGGTCGAAGTACCCAGTGCCGCCATGATTGCCGATCTGCTGGCGAAGGAGGTGGATTTCTTCAGCCTGGGCACCAACGATCTCGTGCAATACACCCTCGCGGCGGATCGTGGGAATGAGCGCATCGCGCATCTTTACGAGCCCACGCACCCCGGCGTGCTGCGGCTCATCAAGCAAACCGTGGATGCCGGACATGCAGCGGGCATCTGGACGGGTGTCTGCGGCGAGATGGGAGGCGACATCCTCGTCACCCCCCTGCTCATCGGCCTCGGAGTGGATGAACTCAGTTGCGGGGCCGCAGTCCTCCCCCGGGTAAAGCGCGCCGTCCGCAGCCTGAGTCTCGAAGCCTGCCGGCAACTCGCCGCCGAAGCCCTCAAATGCGCCGACGGCACCGAGATCCTGGCAAAGTGCGAGGAAGTGGCCAGGGCGCACTACGCGGAGCTTTTATAAGGCCACGTGAGAAGTGAGACGTGGAAAGGTGAGAAGCGAAGAAGCGCTTCCGAAATTCGGAGTCTTTCTCACCTCTCCACGTCTCCACCTCTCACGTCAGTAAATTACACCGCCCCCGCGTGAATACACTAGTGCCCGCCCCACGCTTTCGCTATGTTAAGGGCGAATGTCGTCTGTTTATGTTCTCATCCTGGCCGGTGGCAGCGGTGAGCGGTTTTGGCCGCTCAGCCGCAAGTCGCGCCCCAAGCAACTCCTGGCGCTCTTTGGCGAGGAGACTTTGTTGGAGGCAACCATCCGCCGTCTCGACGGGATGGTGCCCCCGCAAAACATCCTCATCCTCACCAACGCCGACCAGGAAGCCGGCGTGCGCGCACTGGCCAAAAGCCTCCCGCCTGAGAATATCGTAGCCGAGCCCGCGAAGCGCGATACCGCCGCTGCCATCGCCCTGGGTGTCGGCTGGATTGCCGCGCGCGACGCGCACGCGACGATGGTCGTGCTGCCTGCCGATCACCTGATCCAGGACACCATCGGTTTTCAAAAAACCCTGCGCACCGCACTCGCAGCCGCCCGCCAGACCGGCGAGCTCGTCACCATCGGCATCCAACCCACCTGGGCCTGCCCCGGCTTTGGCTACATCGAGATGGGCCCCGCGCTGAGCGTGGGCTCCGCGAAGGACGGCCCGGCCGTGCACGACGTGACGCGCTTTCGTGAAAAGCCCAATGCGGAGCTCGCAGAGCAATTCCTCCGTCAGGGCAATTTCCGGTGGAATGCGGGCATGTTTATCTGGACGATCCCCGCGATTCTTTCCGCCCTGCGCCGCCACGCGCCGGAGCTGGGTGCATTCGTTTCGAAACTCCATTCCGGGGACGATTTTCAAAAACTGCTCACTGAGGTCTTCCCGACCTTGCCCAAAATTTCCATCGACTACGCAGTGATGGAAAAAGCCGGGCGCGTGCTCATGGTGGAAAGTGCTTTCGATTGGGACGATGTGGGAAGCTGGACCGCGCTCGCCAAGTATCTGCCGCAACTTGATTCCGGCAACGTGTCGAATACTGAGATCACCGGCCTGGAGTCATCCAACAATCTCGTCTACTCCACGCTGAAGCGCCGGGTCGCGCTTCTCGGTGTGACCGACCTCATCGTGGTGGAAACACCGGAAGCCCTGCTCATCTGCAACCGCCACGAAGCCGAGCGCATCAAGCACCTCGTCGCCCGAGTACCCCAGGAACTGCAATGATCCGGGCACTGGGCATTGATTTCGGGGATGCGCGCGTGGGCGTCGCCGTCTCGGACGAACTCGGAATGCTCGCGCATCCCGTGGAAACGATCACCGTGAAGGACACGGATCCGGTCGCCCGCGTGGCGCAGATCGTTGCTGAGAAAAGCATCGGCACCGTAGTCGTGGGCCTACCCCGCAACATGGACGGCTCTAGCGGCGCCTCCGCAGAAAAGGCAAAGGCCTTCGGCGAAAAGCTCCGCGAGCGCGGCTGCACCGTACGCATGTGGGACGAGCGCCTCACCACCGTTGCCGCGCAAAAAGCCCTCCACGCCGCCGGCAAGAACGCAAAAGAAAGCCGCGCCATCATCGATCAGGCAGCCGCAGTCATCATCCTCCAAGGCTGGCTGGATGCGCAGGCTATGATGGGATGAGGTGGCGCGATGTTCATTGCGCGAGTTTTCATTTCCGTTTCTAGGTTCGAGGACTTCGTGATACGCCCTCCCGGACGATGACCGAAACCGAACGCCTCAAACTGCTCGTTGCCTACGATGGCCGCGGCTTTGCCGGCTGGCAGAGCCAGGCGCGTGGCGATGGCGTGCAGGATGCGATCGAGGCCGCTCTGGCAAAAATCATCGGCATTTCTGTGCGCGTGCACGGCAGTGGACGCACCGACTCGGGAGTACACGCGCTCGGGCAATGTGCCCACGTCGATGTGCCAGCGGGAAAATTCAAACCGGCAGTGTGGCAGATGGCGATCAATTCCAACCTCCCCCCGATGGTCCGCATCCTGCGCGTCTCTCGTGTGCGCGGTGGGCGCGAGGGCTTTCACGCACGATTCGACGCAACGGGAAAACGCTACGTCTACCGCATCTGGAACGAATCCTGGCTGCATCCCCTGGAGATTGGACGCACCTGGCTAGTGCCCACGGAACTCGACATCACCGCCATGCGCGCAGCCGCCGCACTTTACATCGGCAAGCACGACTTCGGAGGCTTCGCCGCAAACCGCGGGCACGAGGTTACCGATACCGTGCGCACGATCACACGGGCGACCGTTTCCAAGCGTGGCCCTCTCGTCACCTGCACCTTCGAGGGGGACGGCTTTCTTTACAAAATGGTGCGCCTTCTCACTGGCACCATCGTGCGCATCGGGCTGGGCAAAGCGGATGCATCCATGATCCGCGAACTGCTCAAAGCTGGCGGCAAAAAGAAGACCCAGTTCGCCGCCCCAGCGGACGG
>JAYUWZ010000136.1:0-4589 GCA_043753265.1 Verrucomicrobiaceae bacterium | reverse complement strand
GCGGAGTTCCTCGCGGGCCTGCGCGGACCGGGCGCGCACCGCGTCCTCCGCTCCACGGGTATTGTCCTCGCGCAGCTTGTTAAACATGCCTTCCCAGTTCGCCTTTTGCAGGCGCTCCACGGCGGCGATACGGGTATCGAGTTCCCGGATCTTGCCAGCGAGGCCCTGCTGGTGCCCGCGCAACGCTTCCAGCTCCTTGCCATCCAGCACGGCGGCGGTCTCCTCGCAGAGCGTCTGGCCCTGGCGCAGGCTGTCGCGGATAAACTCCCGCGTGTAGTCGCTGCTGTTGAGGTAGTCGGTGAGATCCGATTGAAAGGCATCGAACGCGGCGCGGTGGCGGCCCCCATCTGCATCATTGCCGGAGAGAAAAGCCGAGGCTGCGCCGAGCAGGTCGACCGCATGAATGCGCACCCGGCCCTGCTGGTAGGCCGTGCGCAGCGGCCCGCCCATGGATAGCGTGGTAAAGGCCTCGATGACACGGTCCGGGCTCTGGCTTTCCGCGCTGGGCTGGAGGCTGCCATCCGGCTGAAGGTCGCGCTTTCCGGCGTCGACATTCACCACGATGAAAATGCGGCTGAACAGGCCGAGGAGCTGATTGAACTCCGCGAAAACCTGCTCGAGGAAAAGGTTCTCCGTCTTCACGACAAAGACTGCGCACGCGGCACTGTCTCGAAACTCGCGGGTGAGCACGTCGTAGCCGAAATTCATGCGGCTATAGAGGCCGGGGGTGTCCACCAGCACGGTGGCAGATTCCGCGAGGGACGGCACGGGGAGCTGGATATCGATGCGGCGGATCGCCTCGGGAAATGTGGTGCGCGGATCGAATTCCTCGCTGCGCTCCTCGCTCACGCGAATCTCGCGGGCGAGCGCGTGATGCGCCTCGGTGACCACCTCCGTCAGCGCGGACGGCCCACCGAATGCGGACTCGCGGCCATTGTAACGGGTGATGGAGTAGCGCGGCTTGGGCGAGTGGCGCACAAAGACGAGGCAGGGGTAGCCGGGCAGCGAGGTGACCTCGCTCACGTAGGCACCGCTCAGGGCATTCATGAGCGTGCTCTTGCCGCTCTTCAGCGGGCCAAAGATGAGGAGGTAGGCCTGCTGGCTGCGCAGCTTGTCCGTGAGCGAGCGCAGGCGTGCGCGAATTTCATTGAGGGCAGCCAGAGAGGAGGGCAGTTGCGGACGCCCCTCCTCAAAATGACCGGCGGCGATATCAAGCGCAGCGGGCAGGGTTCCAAGGCTGTGGGAGCAAACTTCGCAGAAGCGGGAAATCTCAGTCTTCATCCGCCCCCACCGTCAAAATTTTTGGCAGGCGCGTCAACGTCGCGCATGGGAAAGTTTTGTTTTCTCGAAATTGCCGGTGGCTGGCATGAATTCGCGCGGTGATTGTGAGAAAATATCCCATCCACGTGCGGCTTGCCCGCCCCCCCCGGGTGTGGCAGAGAAACGGGATAGTTCACTGCCATGAAACTTCCCAGTTCACCTTCCCTGCTCCGTTTTGCCTCGGTCTGCCTTGGATTGCTCGTCGCTATGCTAGTGTGTGCGGAGGGCAAGCCCCTGAAGCCTGAGCAACCGCTCATGCACGCGGCCCTGGATTCCCTGCGCGCAGCCCGATCCGCAGTGGATCCCCTACCCGACCTAAAGAGCGCAAAGTTCAGGCTGAAGGCTGCCCACAAAAACAAAGGCGGCTACCGGGTCGAGGCCCTCGCCATTGTGGACAAGGCGATTGGTGAAGTGAATGCAAAACACCGCCACGAAGCGAACAAGTTGATCGATCAGGCAGTAACCAAGATTGAGCGGGGGATCGCTGTGGGGAATTGAGGGTGTATTTCGCTGCCGCGCCCATCCGAGAGTTGCTCCTCCTTCATAGGCAGGAAGTAGCCTGCCGCTTGTAGCTGTTCTCCGGGGGAGGAACTTGCAAACGGTCTAGGCACGCCCGAAATTGATAGCTCAGCCGGGCCAACGCTTGCGGCAGACACCCTTCTTGCAATGCGCAGCGTGCCCGCTAGGGTCTGCACCCTTTTTCTAATATGAGCACCAAACGAGTCACACTTTACGACACCACCCTTCGCGACGGCACGCAGGGGACAGGCATTTCGTTTTCTGTGCTCGATAAGATTCGCGTCGCCGAAAAGCTGGACGCCTTTGGCATCGACTACATCGAGGGTGGTTGGCCGGGCAGCAACCCCAAGGACGCCGCGTTTTTTGACGAGGCCGCAAAGCACGAGTGGAAGCACGCAAAGATCACCGCCTTTGGCATGACGCGCCGCGGCAAGCTGAAGGTGGAGGACGACGCGCAGGTGAAGATGCTGCTCGATGCGCAGACCCCCGTGGTGTGCATCGTGGGCAAGACGTGGCCGCTGCACGTCACGGAAGTTTTCCAGGTATCGCTGGAGGAGAATATCGCGATGATTAGCGACACCGTGGCCTACCTGAAAAAGCATGGCCGCGAGGTGCTGTATGATGCGGAGCATTTCTTCGATGCCTACAAGGAAGCGCCTGAGTATGCGCTCCAGACCATCAAGGCCGCGAGCGACGCGGGCGCGGATCTCGTGGTGCTCTGCGAGACGAATGGCGGTAATCTTCCCGAGCTCATCGAGGAGGTGACTCGCAAGGCCATCGCGCACAGCGGCAAACCGGTCGGCATTCACACGCACAACGACGCAGGGCTTGGCGTGGCCAATGCGCTGGCGGCAATCCGCGCGGGGGCCTGCCAGGTGCAGGGAACGATCAACGGTTACGGCGAGCGCGTGGGGAACTGCAACCTCATCACCATCATCGCGAATCTGCAGCTCAAGCTGGGCATCCCTGTCGCGCCCGACCTGACCAAGCTGCGCGAGCTTTCGTACTTCGTCGCGGAACTCGCGAACGTCGCGCCGGACATCCGCGCTCCCTTCGTGGGCGAGGCAGCCTTTACCCACAAGGGGGGGCTGCATGTGCACGCTGTGCAAAAGCTGGCGCGCACATATGAGCACGTGGACCCGGCACTTGTGGGCAACCAGCGCATCATCACCATTTCGGACATGAGCGGGCAGTCGAACGTGCTGATGAAAGCGGAGTCGCTGGGGTATCGTTTCGCAAAGGGTTCGCCCGAGGTGCAGGCGGTGCTCAGCGAGGTGAAGCGACTGGAGAGTGAAGGGTATGAATTCGAGGCGGCGGAGGCCTCCTTTGAATTGCTCATGCGCAAGGCGCTGGGCAAATATCACCCGCTTTTCGAATTGCGCGAATACCACTGCACCTACCGGCGTGCCGGCGACGGACGCTGGGACAAGTGCGAGGCGACAGTAAAGCTGCTCGTGGACGGCGAGGAAAGCTACCAGGTCGCAGAGGGCGATGGACCCGTGAATGCTTTAGACGCGGCACTGCGCAAGGCGCTGCTGCCCTTTCACCCAAAAATCGAGGCCATCCGCCTGGAAGACTACAAGGTGCGCATCATCAATGGGCAGGCTGGCACTGCGGCCCGCACGCGTGTGCACATCACCAGCACCGATGGCGAACGCACGTGGGGCACCGTGGGCGTGAGCGACAACATCATCCAGGCAAGCTGGCTCGCGATTGTGGATAGTTTGGAGTTTCAGTTGGGCTCGTAGGTCTCGAAAGAACGTGGGAGCGCGGGCGGAGCGACGTAAAATGTGACGGCGAACCCGCCTAGGTTGGGTTTCGGGTGGGCAGAGGCTTACCTATTTCAAGGTGTTTGCTGATTCGGTCTGAGCGGTGGCCGCTATTATGAATAACCATTCGCAAAGCGAAGGCGGTGTCGCCGTTACACTTTGCCTCGCTGCGCTCGCCCTTCGGGCTGCTTTGCAGGCTTTCTCACTTCGTTTGAATGCCACCGCACTCCAAGGCTTCCCCGCCCACACACCTCACGTGACCTGATTACTCCTTCGGAGCAGGCTTCGCTGGGTCTGGCTTTGGTGCTTCCGGAACAGTTTTCGGCTTGGCGGGTGCAGGCTCAGATTTCGCAGGCGAGGCTGGCACAGCGGGAGCTGCGACCGGCGGCTTGGCTTCAGGAGCCGTAAGTGTCGCCGGCTTGGCGGGCTCGGTGGTTGCCTTTTTGACTGCTTCTTTCATCGCTTCCTTCACGGCGTCGGGGGGCACTGTCACGGGTGGTGTGGTCGCGCTTACGGGTGGACGCGGTGGCATTGCGCCTGAGACGGGGGGATGGCCGGGCGGGAGGCCAGCGCCGCCCGGGAGACCTCCGGGGAATCCGCCGCCTGGGAATCCAGCACCGGGTCCTCCAGGTCCTCCCGGAGGCGTTTCCGCCTTCTTGTCTTCCATCAATTCCGCGCGATCTTTTAGCACGCCGTCGATGGTTGCCTTCGCGATGAAGTAACCACGGCTTTCGAATTTCTTTTCCGCCACGAGCTTTTCCTCGAGA
The DNA here is from genome assembly GCA_043753265.1 of Verrucomicrobiaceae bacterium. Lineage (GTDB taxonomy): Bacteria > Verrucomicrobiota > Verrucomicrobiia > Chthoniobacterales > Chthoniobacteraceae > SXWH01. The sequence goes on along the minus strand of JAYUWZ010000136.1, from coordinate 214 downwards.
CGCTTCACCTCGGCTGCGTGCTCGTCATCGAGCTTCTTCTTGTCCTCGGGCTTCTCGTCTTTGCCGGGGGTGCGCTCCTTGGCAATCTTCGCGCTCACTTCCACCTTTACGGGGAAGTTCTCACCATTGTGCTTCCCGATTTTGAAGACGTAGGTGAAGCCATCGCCCGTCGCGATCGTGAGCACCGAGGGCTTGTCCAGACCGGTATCCTCGG
>JAYUWZ010000135.1:0-4591 GCA_043753265.1 Verrucomicrobiaceae bacterium | reverse complement strand
GAACGACAGCTCTCCCGGCCTCGGTTTGATCCGATAGCATCGCCCCCCACGCGGCACTTGCACTCTCCGGGAGCGCTCCATACTCTCCGCTCCATGGTGACCACCGCACCGCGTGAGAAAGCGCGGACCGAATCCATTAAAGACCTGTACCTCACCTGCTACCGCTGGATGACGCTGGGTCGCGTGCTGGAGGAAAAACTCGCCAGCCTCTACAGGGGCGGCCAGATCAAGGGCGGCGTGTTTCTCGGGCGCGGCCAGGAGGCGCTCAGCGCGGCGCTGGGAATGGCGCTGCGCAAGGGCGACATCTACGCCCCGCTCATTCGTGACATGGCAGGCCGGCTTGCCTTTGGCGAAAGCGCGCTCGACGCCGCCCGCACCTACCTCGGCTCCCGGCTGGGACCCATGCGCGGCCGCGATGGTAACATCCACCGTGGAAAGCCGCGTGATGGCTATTACGCGATGATTTCCCATCTCGGCACCCTCGTTTCCACCGTCGCCGGTGGCCTGTTCGCACGGCGGGCACAAGGGGAAAAGGGAGTGGTCGGTGCCACATGCATTGGCGATGGCGCCACGTCCACCGGGAGTTTTCACGAGGGCCTCAATATGGCTGCCGTGGAAAAACTCCCGCTCGTGGTCGTCGTGGCCAACAACCAGTACGCCTACTCCACCAGCACCACCCGGCAGTATGCCTGCGAGGATCTCATCCAGCGTGCGGTCGGTTATGGCGTGGCAGGATACAAAATCGACGGCACCGATCCCCGCGCCTGCATTGAGACCATTCACGAGGCGGTCGCCCGTGCCCGCGATGGCGCAGGCCCGCAAATGATCGTCGCAGATCTGCTCCGTCTCGTCGGCCACGGCGAGCACGACGATTTTAACTACGTCAATCACGACCTCAAAAATTCGCCCATAGGTCGCGACTGTCTGGCTGTCGGTCGCGAGCAGTTGCTCTCGGAAGGCTGGACCTCCGAGGACGAATTGGCCGTGATTCGCGAGCAGGCAGTGACTAACGTGGAGGACGCCTGCTCCACCGCCAACCGCGAACCCCGCCCAGACCCCAACGAGGAAGACTGGTCCGCCCTCAGCACCCGCTCGCTCAGCGAGGGTGCGAGGACATAAGGGTGCTGGAAGGTTTTGAGCCGGTCAGCAGTGTGTCTTTCTCTGTCTTCCCCTTCTCGATGTCATCCTGATGGAGCTTTAAGCGACTGAAGGATCCCGGGGAATTTCATGGCGATCCCAATGCTTTTGAATTCGGACGGGATCGCTGCTTCCCGCCTCCGCGGGAAACCCTCGGGCTGACTTCGTCAGGCTTTCTCGCTCTGCTCGAATCAGTCGCTTAAAGCTCTTTCAAGATGACATCGATTAGGGATGTTACGGAACCCGGCTCCGACTACCGTTGGGCTTCCGCACCAGTTCCCTCAACATACTCGCAGCCAACTCCCCCTCGTGTGCTATAGTTCCTTCTTGCCGGGCCACTACCAGGCATCGAACGCCACCCTTTAAAAAACGTGGCGTAATGTGCGCGAATTCCTTTCTATTCACCAGCCATGACATCTCGCGGAAAACTCGTCTTCACCATCATCTTCCTCGCGTTGGTAGCCTTTGGCGTCACCAAGTGGTGGCCCAAGCTCAAACCGGGAGCCCCGGATAAGCAGCCCGAGGCCGCAGCGGAAGGGTCGCCTGCCGCGCTGCTGGTCGATACCATGACCGAGGTACCCCGGCTCGATGCCCCCGGCACCTACCAGTCGAAGGATAACATCGTTGACCTCGAGCTCAGTGTGTATCCCGGCTATGCGGGAATCATTGTCGCCAATGGAGGACTCGAGCCGAACGACAACTCCATCTTTGCAAAAAAGTATGGATTCAAGGTGCGCATCAAACTCAGCGAGGAGGAAAGCTGGAGCGCCCTGAACGCAGGCAAGATGGCCGCGAGCGCAACCACCGTGGACGTGCTCGCCGTGTATGGCCGCCAGTTTGGCGTCACGGTGCCTGTGCAGATTGGCTACTCCCGCGGCGCGGATGGCGTGGTCGTGCACAACAGCATCAAGCGTGTGAATGACCTGAAGGGGAAAATCCTCGCGAGCGCCCAGTTCACCGAGGCCGATTTCTTCATCCGCTATCTCGCGCAGGAAGCCGGCATGCCTGTGAATATGATGTCCTCGCTGGACGCGGAGCCCGATCCGGAAGCCGTGAACCTGGTCTACGCGGGCGACGCCTTCGAGGCGTGTGATGCCTTTACGTATGATGTGGATGGCAAGATTTCCGGCTGCGTCACGTGGGCACCCAAAACCACCGATGCCGTGAAGGAATCGAACGGCAAGGCCACGCTGCTCACCACGAATCGGAACCTGCTCATCATCGCCGACGTGCTCATCGTGAACAAAGGCTTCGCTAACGCGGAGCCCGACAAAGTGAAGGGCCTCGTCGCGGGCATCCTCGAGGGCAACCAGATGGTGCGCAATAATTCCGAGGCGCACCTCGACGTGATAGCCAAGGCGTTCGACAACCCCAAGGGCGACCCCGCCGACCGCTGGGATCGCGCGAAGGCCAAGAGCGAGCTCACCAAGATTCACTTCTCAAACGGTCCCGAGAACCTCGCATTTTTCAATGGCTCGATCGATTCCGCGGGCAGCTTTTCCGGCATCTACCAGAGCGCTGTGTATTCCTACGGCTCGGCACTTTTGAAGAACCCGGTCGACAGCGAGAACTTCGCCGACGCAAAGCATCTCAAGGCGCTGGATACCGCGGGCGCATTCGCCGGGCAGACTGTCGCCATCCAGCCCATCAAGACCGCGGGTGCGAACGTCGAGAACGATCCAATTCTCAGCAAAAACATCCGTTTCTTCTTCGACCCCAATGCGTGGACGCTCACGACCAAGGATGAGGTGGAGAACAACAAGAATATCGCGGCCATCAAGCAGATGCTGCAAGTGAGCCCCGGCTCCAAGATTCTCCTGCGCGGCCACGTGGACCCTGCAAACGTCGAGAAATTCCGCCAGCAGGGTGAGGGATTCCTGCGGACCCGTGCCATGGAGGCCGTGGAACTCAGCAAAAAGCGCGCGAATGAAGTCCGCCGCATCCTCGTGGAACGCGAGAAGATCGCTCCCGAGCGCCTGGAGTCCATGGGCCGGGGCTGGGACGAGCCCGCCACCAAGGAGCCGGAGAAAATGGACCAAAACCGCCGTGTCGAGGCACAGTGGTTCACGCTGGAGTAAATCATCCTGGCATCCCGCTTCGCCTGCATTCGGTGTTGAATGTTGGGCGGGGAACGTTGGATGTTGCAACCCATGCCAGAAACGCCACGCCAAGCCTTCTTCACGAGTCCGCACCATGCGGCGCTCGCGGCGAGCACCATTGGCGTTGGGTTTGCCACAGGGGAGCCGCTCGGGCTCATCATCGGGGCAGCCGCATACGTGGTGGGCTGGATCTATTTGCCGGACTTCGGATTTTTCACCCGCTGGCGCGAACGCAAAGCCGCCGCCGCCATTGAAAAGGAACGCATGGCGGAACTCGGCGAATTCGCAGTGCAGCGTGATGCGATTTTGCGGGGCCTCACGGAGAGCCGCCGCAAGCAGCACGCCGGCTTCGTGAACACCTGCCAGCAAATCGCCGCCGGCCCCTCCGGCTTTGATCCGCGCTCCAGCAAGCTCGAGGAGATGCAGTGGACCTACCTCCGCCTGCTGACCATCGAGCAAACGCTGGAGGTTTTTCTGGAGGGGGAGCGGCGCGACGGCGTGCCCATCCTCCTCGACGAAGCGGAGGATGAAGTAGCCGCGATGGAAAAGCAGATTGCCTCGCAGCAGGGCACCATACCCGGCGCACGTGAGCGCCTGCTGGAGTCCCGCCGCAGCCGGCTCGAAGTGCTCCGCCAGCGCGCCCATCGCATCGAGGAAGCCTCCGCCAATGCCCAACTCGCGAGCGCCGAACTCGAGCGCCTCGATGAGCAGGCAAAGCTCATCCGCGCGGATGCCGTTGCCTCCAAAAACGCCGGAACCCTGAGTGACCGCATCGACGCCACATTCGAGCATCTCGCCCAGACCAATCGCTGGCTCTCGGAAATGGACCAGTTCCGCGACCAGCTCGGCAGCCTGCCCGAGGGCGGCATGGGCGTGATGTCGCCCCTCGCCAATGCCCCCACCAATCTCAGCCAGCGCCCTCCCCAGCAAAAGCAGCGCGGGACGTGATTCGCACTGCCATGGTTGATTGTGGCTGCGTCCATGGACCTGTCATTCTCGCGTGATGGAGACGTCTGCACCTTCCATTGGGCGTTGGTGGACGTTGAGCGTTGGACGTCTTTACCATGATTCGCAAATGGTGAATCCCACTATTTCTTCACTTGGACTACCGCACGGATTTTGCTTTAGAAACCGCCCGCATGACCTTCGCCCAGACCCTTCGCGCCATGGCTCTCTCCGCCCCTCTCTTCCTTGTTGAAGCCGCGTTTGCCGGCCCCTCAGTAAAAGACCTCGCCGTGGCCGAGGCGCAGAAATTCGACACTAACGGCAATGGAAAGATTGAGGGTTCCGAGGTAAGCGGCGTGCGACACGGCTTCTCCAAAAATCCGGACGGCTGGCTCTCCTTCTTCAATGAC
>JAYUWZ010000134.1:0-4598 GCA_043753265.1 Verrucomicrobiaceae bacterium | reverse complement strand
GGACTCACGCCGATGGATATCATCCAGCTCAAATGCATGAGCGTGAGCACGGGCATCCTTGAGTTTTCCAATAACCAGGGCAGTGGCCGGGTATACTTCGAGCGGGGCGATGTGGTGCATGCCCTCGTAAAGAACACGCTCGGTGAGACCAGTATTGGATACGAGGCTTTCGAGGAAATCGTCAGTTGGAAAAGCGGGCGCGTGGCCGAGGTGCAAGACCCCAATGCACCACCGCGCACCATCAACGCCAACTGGCAGTCGCTCCTTCTGGAAGCTGCGCAAAGCCGCGACGAGATGTCGGGGCGCGCCGCCTAGCCTGCTGCCTCTACTCTGGCAGCAGAGCGAGCACCGAGTCGCCTTTTTCCAGCCGGAAGCAGGCTGTCGTCCATTCACCTTCGTTTGTAAAGGCTCCCTCCTCAAGATTGCGAAGCCCCACCTTGCGCAATGCAGTCTCCTTGCCGCCTGCCCGCATCACCGCACGCCCAATCCCCTTGAGCTTCACGGTGAAATCGGGACACCCATAGGGCGCGAAGAATCGAATAGTGTTCCCCTCCCGGCTGAGCGCAGTGAGCTCCCGGGCCGCCCAGTAACGGGATAGCTCCGCCAGTTTCATCCAGATGAGATGGTCGAAGCGGGCATGGAGACGCTTTACCACTTCCTGCAGGATTTGCAGTCCGAGCTCCTGGCCGTTGAAATAGATGCCCGTCCAATGCCCAAGGATGATCGCCGGTTCGCCGCGCTCGATCACTTCCACCATGCGTCCGCGCTGGCCGTCGGCGCTGATAAAGCGATCCGCTCCCACGGGCAGTGTGCAATCCCATCCGCCCGTCCAGTCTCCGGTGCAGGCCACTACGCTTACGACACAGCGAGGGTCATTGGTGCCGAGGCCGCTCACCCGTTCCACGCGGGGGGCGACACTGCGATCGCCGCTATCGTGAAGATCACGGAAGTAGTGGGGGATTTCCGCACCATACACGTGCTTCACTGCTTCAAACGACGCTTGCGAGAGCTGCGGGCGCGCCTTGCTGCCAAAGCCTCCCGGTGTTGTGACGCCCTCACAGGTGAGCCCCACGTTTTTCAAAATCTCCAGCGCATAGGCAAGGTAGCTGCCGATTTCGTCGGCGCTTTTACCGGTCGTCCATGCCCAGTTTTCCATGAACTCTGGCCGCGGGCTCGGGTAAGGGTGGCCGGTCTTGATGTCGATGACCCGGGTGTGGGTGACCATCTCGGGATGGATATCGAAATTGGGAACGATCACTTCTTTGACCATCGCGATGCTTTCGCGAACCTCCGTCGAGCTCCAGCCGGGCAGAACGCGGTCGAGCCTTCCCACACAACCGGGGAAGGGGACCACACTCCACTTGCCTTTCACGCCGGCACCGGCGGCCCATTCGGCAAATTTTCGGGTGAAGCGATCTGGGATTTCGTGCGGCCAATCCTTCCACGGCTGCTTGTAGGCAGGACTTTGGCCCGCGAACGTTTCGTCAAACTGGGGCATCGAAAACTTGTTCAAGTTCACGAGGCAGGTGGAGTCATCGATGATCAAACCCACGGGCACGCGTCCACGGGGATTGAGCACCTGCACTCCCTCCGGCGCAGCAGGCGGACGATCACCTTTTTCTTGTGCAAACAAAGGGGGGAGGGAAGCCGCTGCCGCAGCCATGGCGGCAGTCTGGAGGAAGTTGCGACGCGTGGTCATTGTGCGAGCAAATCAGTGTCGGGTGGCGGAGTCGAGGAGGCAAAACGTCCACGCTCAACGTCCAATGGAAAAGCGCAGGTCGGAGCGCTGAGAGGACTGCAACCGCGAAAGACTCTCGAACAACAACATTGGGCGTTGAGCGTTGGATGTTGAGCGTTGGACGTTTACTGCCCCTCCATCCTCCGCTCACGAAAGAACGCTTTCAAAATCTCCGCGCATTCCGCCTCGCGCACTCCGATGGTGACTTCACACCGATGATTGAGTTTGGGGTGGCGCAGCAGGTCCACCACTCCGCCTGCGGCTCCGTCTTTCGGAGACTGGCAGCCGAAAATCACCCTCCGCATCCGCACGTGGACCAGGGCACCGGCGCACATGGGGCAGGGTTCCTTGGTCACGTAGAGGTCGCATTCGTTGAGCCGCCAGTCGCCCATGGCTTCCTCGGCCTGGGTGATCGCGAGCATCTCGGCGTGCGCGGTGGCATCCTTCAGGGTTTCCACCTGGTTGAAGGCACGCCCAATGATTCGCCCCTCATGGACAACGACGGCACCGATGGGCACCTCTTCCATCTGCCAGGCTTTCCGGGCTTGCCGGAGGGCCTCGCCCATGAAGTAGGTGTCGCTATGCAGGTCTATGATTGGATCGTCTGGCACGGGTCCGTTTTGCCATGGCCCGGCGGCTCGCAAAGCAGAAACCGCAGCGACACTTTCAGGATGTCTGGCTGCTGGAAGGCAGCGGACGAGCCGGAGGCTCTTCCCTACCTCATCTCTGCACTTGTCGGATGGCGTGGATGAGGCCATTTTGCGGGACCCATGTTGCTCCGCCTTTTGCTCCCGATTCTTCTGCTGCCCTGGTCTGCCGTGGTTCATGGCGAGGCGGATTTCGAGGGAGCCCCGCATAATTACTGGAGCCGTCCACTTACCGACCGATTCACGCGCTTCAAGACGGAATTAGAAGCAGGCCGGGTGAAGCTGGATACGAGTGGCGAACTGCCCTTTCTGAAAAGCATGCTCGAGAATCTCGGCATTCCGGTCAGTTCGCAGATGCTCGTTTTTTCGACCACGAGCCTGCAACTGCGCTTCATCTCGCCGCGCAATCCGCGCGCCCTCTATTTCAGTGAGGATGTGTATGTGGGCTACATCCCCGGGGCGCGCATCGAGATAGTGTCCCTCGACCCCGCGTTGGGAGGCATTTTCTACATCTTCGACATCCCGAAGGGAGACACCCTGCCACGTGTCGAGCGCTCGGAACGGTGCATGAATTGCCATGCGAAGGAAGACACGGGCAATGTGCCTTCTCTGACCGTGAAATCCGTGGTGCCAGGTCCCGCCGGGGGCAGCATGGTGGCGCACCGGATAGGGCTCACGGGCCATACCATTCCGCTGAAGGATCGCTTTGGCGGCTGGTATCTCACCGGGGCTGCCGGTTTCGTGGAGCACTGGGGAAACACCGCGGGCCAATTTGAAGGGGGAAAATTGGAACGCATTCCCGTCGAGCCCGGACGCTACTACGACGCCAGGCGCTACCTCACATCCACGAGCGACGTGTTGCCGCAGCTTCTCCACGAGCACCAGGTGGGCTTTGCAAACAGGGTCATTGAGGCAACGTATCGCACGCGCACACTGCTCGCAGCCGATGCTGGAAAGCTTACGGCAGCGCACGCAGCGGAGTTGGATGAGAAAGCCAGGGCACTCGTGCGCTACATTCTGTTTGCCGAAGAAGCCACGCTACCTGCCGCTGGAATCGTGGGCGACCCTGCCTACAAGGCGGACTTTGCACGCGGCAAACGCACGGGGCCGGGAGGAGTATCGCTGCGGGATCTGGACTTGCGCAGCCGCCTCTTCCGCTACCGCTGCAGCTACATGATTTACAGCGAGGTTTTTAGCGGACTCCCTCCTGAGATGCGCGAGCGCGTCGATCGCCTGCTGGTGCAAGCACTCAGCGAGACAAAGCCGGACAAGGATTTTGCATATCTGCCAGCGGATGAGAAACGGGTGATTCGCACCATCCTCAAGGCGACACTGGCGAAGGCTCCGGCGGGGCTTTGAAGATTACCTGCAGCGGCCCTATAGGAAGTCTACGTCGTCCTATACTGGCTACTTCACATTCACGATGTCCGACTTCTGCTCCTTTTGCCGCACGTGGAGCACAAAGGGGAGTGAGGCCTGTTTTCCGCCCTCGCGGCAGATGGCATAACCAATCCGATCCTGTTCAACCACCCACGGTGCCGCCTTGAAGAAGATTTCTCCCTGATCCTGTCCTTCGAGAAGGGTGATGCCGCTGAGCCCAAGGTTATCCACGATGACTCCGTGAGGGAGGTTCTCGATATCGAAACGGAGGGCCCCCTTGTCGGTGGACCGTTTGACGACCATCCACGCGGGGATGATTTCGCCGGGCGCGATGGTGAACTCGAAAGGCTTCGCGACGTCGAACTCCGCCCATGCACTCGCGGGCTCGTGCTTGCCTGTAGCCGGCGGCACAATGCCCACAAAGAGGCCAGGTGCCGGTTGCAGTTTGGGCATGGCCATCGCGGCTACTTCGCGCTGCACGGCTTGTTTTAAGACTTCCGCCCGGGCTTGAATTTTGACGGCCTTCCATTCGTCTGCCGTGGGCTGTTTTGCGCCGGGCAGTGCGGAGATGCAGCCGCGTGCGCGGAGGTGCCCGGCCTGAATCACGAGAGGCGTGGTGACGTGCCAGCCCGCTGGAACTCCCGTAATCTCGCAACGGATATCTCCATCGAAACCATCCCGCCGATCAGCTGCCAGCGTGAAAGCCGCGCCGCTGCCAGTGTTCACAGAGCCATCGAATTCCGCCACGCGTACCGCGAAATCCTGCCGGGCTTCGCGGAGCAATAGACGGTAGCCAAAGCGCTCCCCGCCGAATCCCCGGCTGTCCTGCACCC
>JAYUWZ010000133.1:0-4598 GCA_043753265.1 Verrucomicrobiaceae bacterium | reverse complement strand
TTCGTCAGCTACGAGCTTGAGCCCGTTTGGCAGATTCTCGCCTGCTTTTCCGAGTGTGGCAAAGAACACTTTGCCATTTCTAATGAACCGGCAGGGGCCTCCGGTGGTTTGGATTGCGACCTCGCTGGTCTCACCGAGTTGCATTTCACCGGTGTACTTGTCGAGGCGGCTGAAAATCTGTGGCATGAAGGCGGCGAAGGTTTCGGATGAGAGGCCAGATGGCAGCTTTTGGGAGACCACGAGGCCCTCTTCCAGAGCGATGACCGCGCCGACCACTCCTGGCAGGGCGCAAGTGAAGTTCACCATTTCATTGGGTGTCCACTCCGTCTTGCCGGGTTGGTTGAAGAGTTCGCTCAGGTTCTGCGGTTCGTTGCCTGGCGCTGCCGTGGAGGCCGCGGGTGCGGTGGCAACGGGAACTGGCGTGGCTTGCTGGACTGGCACTGGGGCGGCGACCGGAGCGGGTGCCGGTGCCGGCTGAACCGCAGAAGAAGCAGGGGGCTGGACCGCAGACGGAGCGGGCGCGGCAGGCGCGGCTGCTGGCGGGCGTTGACCTGCATTCGGGCCGAAGAAGTCCGGCAATTCCTGATTCGCCACCGCCTTGCCCGACTGGCGCTTCTTTGCACCCGTCGCTGCGACGAATGCCGGGGCCACGACCTTGAGTGGGAGAATGATGTTGGTATCATCCGGCAGATTGATTTGCGAAGTCGGTGAGGGGCGGAGCCAGTTGCGAATTTGGGCCCAGGTGAACTGCACCTTGCCCTTCTGGAGGCCGACGCTCACTTCCGAGACTGGAAGAACGAGCTTGGTATCGCCATCGAGGACGGAGAGTTCAGAGCGGACGCCTTCCGACCAGTTGGTGGCGATCTCCATGAGAGCGAGCGAGAGTTCGCCATCGAGCCGGAGCGGCTCGGCTGGTGGGGAGGCTTCCCTGGGCGGCGTCACTTGGGAGCCAGCTGTGGGAGCCTGAGTATGGCCATTGCCACCGCGTTGCTCGGCCTGCGGCATCTTTACCGAGGGAGCGGGCCGTGAGGCCTGTGTGGTCGGAGCCACGATTTCGGATTTCGCCGGGCTGACGCTGCTCACGCTGCGGTTCGTGCCATTCTCACCAAAGAGACCGGTGATTTCCGAGGGCACCACATAATGCTTTTGGTCCTGCCTGCGCTGGAGCCTGCCGGGATTGATGCTTTTGAAGACTTCCGCGAGCGGAACGTCGACCATGCGCTTTTCTTCCACGTTGGTTTTGCGGAAGGTGCCGTTGGGCGCCTGACGGTGAAGACTGCCGAGCGACATCTTTACAGAGCCGGTGGGCAGTTGCTTCATGATCGCATTGACCGGGAGCACCACCTTTACGGTGGGCTCGGGCAGATTGTTGATAGTGGCGCGCAGATCCGGCGGCAATTTATCCAGAATGGTGCGAAGCGAGAGCGACGCGACTTCCACTCCCGGGGCGGCATCGCCGACACGGGAAATTTTGCTGCTTGGAGATGCGACAGGAACCGCCGTTGGAACGGCGGGCCGGGTGTGGCGTGGAGCAAAGCCAAAGATTCGTTTTATGAGCTTGAACATCGACAGCGGGGTTTCAAATCCGTGGTAAGCAGCCGCAATGCCATGTGCTCATGTGATTTGATTTTTGTTTCACTTGTTCCTTCCGGCCCACTCCCTGCTTACAAATTTTTTCATCGCCGCGTTGCAAATTTAATTGCCCCACTTACACAGCCCGCATGGCAATACGCCAAAAAATTCTCATTCTTGATGACGAACAGGATCTCCTGGAAATCTATCAGGAGATTCTCGCCCGACTTCCCAGCCAGCCGGAAATCCGCACATCCAGTAATGGTCATGACGCCATTGCCATGCTGGAGAACGAGCCGTTTGCTCTGCTTCTGGTCGATCTCAATATGCCCCAGATGGATGGCTTTCAGGTGCTTGCGATTGTACGCAGGCGCTTTCCCAGCCTGCGCACCGTCGTGATGACAGGCGCGACGGAGGACGACCTCCGGGGCCGGGCCTACCGCATCGGGGTGGATCTCTTTCTCGAGAAACCGAAGACCGGGCGCGAAATCATCTTCTTTGTGGACTGCATCGAGAGCCTGCTCGAGCGGGAAAGCCAGGGAGGTTTCCGTGGCGTGCAGAGCAAGACGCTGCTCGATATCATCCAACTCGAGTGCCTCACCCAAAATACGTGCGTGCTCAAGATCACGAGCGAATCGGGTGAGGGCCGAATCTGGATTCAGAAAGGCGAAATCATCGATGCAGTGGTCGAGGACAAGAGCGGCAAGGTGGCAATCGTGGAGATGCTTGCATGGAAGGCCGGGAATTTTGAAGTGCTGCCCTACGGCCTGCCAAGGCCTCGCACCATTCATCTGAATTACGAGAGCCTGCTGATGGAAACCGCCCAGTCGATGGACGAGGCTGACAATGCTGAGACGGAACTGGTGACCCCGGAATCCATGCTCGCTTCCTTCTCGCGCTATACCGGCGTGCAGTTTAGCCTGGCGGTGGACACCGAGGGGACCAAGGGCGTGGAGCATTGCGGGTGCGATGAGCCGATCGCGCTTGGGGAATGGATCAGCCGGACCACGCTCGCATTCAAGACTCTCGGAACCAAGCTGCAGTGCGGCGAGTTGCTCGATGTCGAGGCGCTCGGCGTGCAGCGGCACCTCTCAATCCTGTCGAGCGACGAAGAGGCGCTCGGAATTGGATTTACCCGCGCCCTTGGGCTGGGCCAAATCCGCGACACACTTAAACAGATCGAAGCAAAATGGGTGTACTAAAGCAGTTCAATCGCACCGTCGTTCCCATCAATCTGGAGCGGCTTCCTGCAGGCTGCTTTTCCGTCCATCGCAATGGCGGGATTGTTGCAAGCACACTCTCCAGCGCGTTTCCACATAAGCTCGCCATCGAAATCTGCCGCACGGTCCTGGATGCATTCAGGACGGCGGCAGATGCCAGTGTTCCCCTGAACGACCTCTACATCCGCTACAACGGGTTGACGATTGTCGCGCACGAAATGCGCGGCGGCGCGCTCATCTTTTTCACCCCGCGCCCGACCCCGTTAAAGCGGCCAGCCCAAAATTCCGCCATGAGTTATAAGAACCTCGAAGAATTCATTCTTCATCTCGAAGCCCACATCGAGTGCTGGAAGCACTTCAACCACTACGTGAATCTCGCGCGGGACAAAAAGTTCACCGCCGAGGATGAGGCACATTTCCTGGATTTGAAGAGTCTCATCACCCAGGGCACTGAGGCCATCGCCTCCAGCGACGCCAAGGGAGGCCCCCGGAAGGAGGACGTGCTCGCCCTTTTCGCCACCGCGCCGAGCCTGCGCTATCTCTCAGACATGAGCGACAGCATCCCCGGCGTGGAAGGCCAGTGGCATCGCATCTACCTCGCCCTCCAATCCCTGCTCGGGCAGCTCAAGGTCCAGCAAAACAAGGCCGAGGAGCGTGGTGGGTGGAGTTTGTTTGGCAGAAAGTAGGAGGCGAAATACGCCTTCATTTTCGTGATCGAGCTGGAGTCAAAGCCGGCGAGGTTTTCAACGTTTTCAAACTCGCCTCCCGCACTGCGTGGCTGCGCATTGGACATCCACTGCTGGTAACCGCCAGCGCGACGATGCAATCCCCGCGTACTTTCCTGCCATTCCCCTTGCCGTGGAAGCTCATGCCGTCTTTTATCCCGCCCTCTCGTGGATAAACCGCCCGCCAAAAAAAATCGCGCCACCCTCGGTCTCGTCTTCCTGACGCTGTTCATAGACATGATCGGCTTCGGCATCGTCATCCCGGTGCTGCCCCTCTATGCCGAAAACGACAGCCGGTTTGGCGCGACCAACACTGAGCTCGCCTGGATCGTCGGCATCTACTCGCTGCTCCAATTCATTTTTGCGCCCATCATGGGCAAGCTGAGTGATCGGTTTGGCCGCAAGCCTGTGCTTGCGCTCAGTATTCTCGGTACTGCGATTGGCTTTGTGGTGCTGGGTGCCGCCACCACCGTGACCATGCTGATGGTGGGACGGATCATCGATGGCATCAGCGGCGGCAATATCTCGACTGCCATGGCGTGTATTGCCGACTGCACCACGAAGGAGGAGCGCTCCCGATCGATGGGATTAGTGGGCGCTGCATTCGGGCTGGGTTTCGTGATCGGGCCTGCACTGGGCGGTATTCTCAGCACATACGGGCATTCAGTGCCTTTCTATTTTGCAGCGTGCCTTGCGCTCATCAATGCGTTGCTCGTCATGGCGCGCCTGCCTGAGACGCTCACTCCTGAGGTGCGCGCTCGCGCCAAGGAAAACGCAACCATGGGAGAGGTGTTCTCGAAGGGGCATGGAGGCACTGTGGTGCTCGCCCTTTTTAGCCAGTTTGCAGGCGTGACCGGCTTTTCGGTGATGACCGCCCTTTTTGCCATCTTCTGCAAGCACCGCTACGACTACACTGCGAAGGAAGTCGGGTACGTCCTGGCCTACGTTGGAATTCTCGGCGCCTTGATGCAGGGTGGGCTTGTCCGCCGCCTTCTCAAGCGCCCGATTGAGAAACCACTCGCAATTATTGGAACTGCAATTCTTGCGGTCAGCATGGCCGCGCTCGCCATTCTGCCGCCTG
>JAYUWZ010000132.1:0-4599 GCA_043753265.1 Verrucomicrobiaceae bacterium | reverse complement strand
AAACATTTCGTGTGATCCAATGACCGTATCGAATGCATTGCTCGTGCCGCCAGCCCCTGCGGCATTGCTCGCGGTGACAACAGCCCCTGCTCCGGTTGCGCCCAACCGGATAAGCCCCTTCCATTCCCCCGAGATAAACTCGCGGGTCTGCAGTGGTTCAACGGCAATCGAAACCAATCCTGCCAATGCACTCAGTTGCGCGGTTCCCGTAAAGCCAGTCAGAACACCGCCATTCGGATCGCGCGCAGTGATCGTAACAGGAACCCATGTACCTTTGATTTGCGGGGACGGGATTTGGGAAACCGTGAAATGGTGGGGATCATTATCAAGGAAGGTCAGCGTTTTCACGGACTGGGTAAAACCTGGCGCATTCACGGTGAAATCGATCTGCGAAGGCCCTTCCGCGAGGGAGTCGTCGAGCACGGTAAAGGAAATTGGACCGCTCCCATAGGCACCTGCTGGAACAGTAACAGGAGCAGGCGCTATGATTTTTGGGGAATTGGAACTGAAGGTGAAAGTGGTGGGCGTCGTTACCGTCCCCGAAAGATTCGCAGCAAAACTGACCGTGGTTCCCTCGGTTGCTGTCCCCGAATTAATGCTGGGCACCAAATTGAGATTCAGCGTTTCATTATCAGCCACAGAGACCACGGCACTCTGTGGGGTGAAGTCGGGAGCGGAAACGGCGATCGTCGTTGTCAGCGTTCCATCTATTTTATCGTCGTTCCACGCCGTGACATCAAAGGAGACCATCGACTCTCCCAAGGGGATCGACACTACGGAGGGAACATGTGCGACCGTAGGGTCGCTGGATGTTATCGTGAAAACGAGGCCTGATACAATTGGAGTAGGGAAAGTGATTGTCCCAACGGCCGCAGCGCCTCCTTCCGTGAGGTTAGTCGTCGAGAGAGAAAATTGGAATGGCGGAAAATCGTCGTCTCTTACAATCATCGACGCTTCAATTCCTGGGATGTGGGCACTGTTCGCGAAAATCCGCACGGTTTTGTCTCCATCCGCCAGCGCATCGTTTAGTGGAAGGATTGCAAAGGTCGCGCTGGCCAGGCCAGCCGGAATCGTCACCTGAACTGGAACAGAAACCTTTGCCGGCGCATTGCTCTGCAGCGAAACCACGACGTCCACCGTGGAGGCGAAAGGGAGTGTAACGGTTCCGGTTTGGGCAACTCCCCCTTCCACCACGGAAACGGGAAGTGTCATCCCGAGAAGATGCGCGGATGTGGGAGGAGAGGAAATCTCCACATCGTCGATGGCTATGCCGTTAGTTGAAAAGGCACCATAACCGTAGCGATTGAAACGAATGTTAAAGGCCGAACCATATTGGATTCCTGCAGCCTTGATCGCAGCATCCAAGTCGACCGTAAATGGCGCCCAGGCGGTCGTCAGGTTTCGCAGGCTTTGCACCTCATACCACGTGTTGCCATCTGCACTGATGGCCACCCCGTCGAAATCGGCCCCTCCTATAAATGGGTAGGCCGGGTTGCTCTGCTGAGACTCACTGCTCCCGCATTTGGCCCAGAATTTGAGAATCACCCCTGTCTGACCGGACAGATTGATAGTCCACGTCGCCTCATTGCGTGCGTAACCAAAAGACGCCTGTGACTCCATCACGAGGCATCTGGAACCTCCATGGGATTGGGTGTTGGAAGCGGTAATGGTTCGCCAGTCGAATGTGCCAAGGAACAACCAGTTTGGCGGGGTGGCTACTGTCTCGAATGCCTCGGTATATAACGTGCCCCCTCCGGGTTTTTTGAGAGGTGCGAGAACTTTGAAAAACGAGCTCTCGCCAAGACTGCCACTGCCGTCCGAGGCTTCGAGGAACATGGATTGCACGACGAACGGTATGGACACCTGACCATTCCAGACACCGCCCTGCAAATTCGTCGATGACGGCACACGAATCGCCGCGCGGGACGAAACAGAGGTGAAGCGCAAATCCGGGACAGTGCCCGAGACTACACGAGGATAACTCGCAGCCCAAGTCAGCGGATCAGTAAAGGAACCGCCCGTCACGCTATACATTTTTCTCGATGTAGGTCGCTGGGTAAACCGATAGCCGTTGACGCCGTTAATTATGGCGGACGGACTGCTGTAGCTGAAGTCCACCATAAGGTTGCTTGTTCCATCGTATACAAAAGGGGTGGTAAAGGTGATGGTGTTCCACGTGGAAGGGATCAGCGTCTTGGTAGATTGGTGCACCACCGTCCAGCCATCTGCCTCCCACGTCGAGTCGCTGGTATAGGCGGCTTTGGGAGTGTGCTTCACCCGAAGCGTAAACCCACGATATGCACTGGTGTTTCCTCCGTTGAAGAAAATGTCCATGGCCATCAGCTTTCCGCTGACTCCCACTTCCTCGGGAAAGTAGATGGATTGGACCCGGCCATTGTAGGTATTAGACCCAAAGCCGCTAGGGGAGTGTTGAAACCCGTTGCCGGTGGGCTGCCCCACTGTCGGCACCCCTGCCCTCAAGGAAAACGGCCCCTCATAATCCTCCACCAAAGTGCCCCCGGCATCCACCGCATGCACTCCTACGGCGAACGGAGTATCAAGCAGTTGCTCGGCGGGGAGTGGCGTAAATGCAAAGTGGTGGAATGGGCCGCGCACCAGTGCAAAGGCGTTGCTCGTGCCCGAATGTCCCACGCCGTCTCCCGCGCTGAGCGTGACAGCACTCGCAAAGGCACCGAATCGAACCTCCCCGCTCCACGCACCAGCCGTAAATGCGGTGGTCACCAACGGAGAAACAGGGACCGCTCCCGCGCCTCCTAACGCGCTGAGATTGGCTATGCCTTGGAAATTGCTGATCAACGCGCCATTGATATCCCGTGCGGAAATCGTGACGGGCACCGGCGCGTTGCGAATCAGCGTGGCGGCCAGCGCCCCGATGTCGAAATGATGCACCTCATTGTCCGCGATTGCTGCTGCGGTGCTTGCCGGGTCAAAGCCCGTCGCGCTCGCCGTAAAGTTCACGGTCTGCGTTCCGTCTTGCAGAGCATCGTCCACAGCAGTGATGGAAAATGGTGCGGACAACTGTCCGGCCGGGATGCTGACACTCGCAGCCACCGTGCCCTGGGTGGGATTTGACGAACTGAGCTGCACAACGAGGTCCGCGCCCAGCACGCCCGGGATGGAGACGCTGCCAGTCGCTGCGCCGTCTCCCTCACGAATCAAGGGGGGAACGGTGATTGCCAAGGAGAGGGGTTCCGCCATCGCAGGCTGCGTGTGCAGGCCCACAAAGAAGGAACTTCCAAAGCACACGAGCGCAGCCACGCTCCGAACAAAGCGCTTCATGGGGACGAGGATATGTGGGTGCAAGGCATGCTATTGTATGACGAAACGATCACACACCTTCCCCATCAAGCCTTAAACGGATGAAGATTTGGGTAGCTACACCAGTCCAGCCTCAGAACTTCGGCATCGCTCTGACGATGATTTGCTCCACCACTTCGCCCTTCGCCGCGGCATAGGCGTTCATGTCCGCCCAGTCCTCCCCTGCCAGCTTCCGCTTCACCGACTCGTAAAGATGGCGGTCTTCCACGCACGTCCTGAGACGGTTGCGAAAGGCGAGATGGCGCGCGACCTCGACGCAACCCAGGGAAAAAATATGGATATGCACATCCAGCTCAGGCGTCCGAAACATCCGGTGCTGGTGCCAGTTCGGCTCCCTCACCCGCAAGACATACCCGGCCTCCACCAAAGCCGGGAGATAGCTCGCTTCATCGCTGGAATCCGCCACGAGCACGTCGATATCGATGATCGGCTTTGCCGCGAGCCCCGGCACCGAGGTGGAGCCCAGATGCTCGATTGCCAGCGCCTTGCCTCCCAGCGCCCGTGAGATGATTTCCGCGTGCTTTTGAAACTGCCCGGGCCAGCGCGGGTCGTAATCGACGATGACGATCTCCCGCTTCTCGATTCCGCCGATCAGCACTTCGTCCATGGCGGTTGGCCTGCTTACGCAATCAACCGCAGAATCGCATCCTTATCCGCTTTCGCCGTCGTGATCCCCGAGATGTGCTTGCTCGCCACATCGGGGTCCTTCAGGCCGTGGCCCGTGACCGTGCAAACAATCCGCGCGCCCTCAGGAATCTTGGCCGCGCACTCCTCGGAAGCGACGCACTTCATCAGCCCCGCAATGCTGGCCGCGCTCGCGGGCTCCACAAAGATGCCTTCATTCGCTGCAAGCCAGGCCTGCGCCGAAAGAATCTCCGAATCCGTCACAATGTCCACCGCGCCGCCGCTGTCGCGCATTGCCGCGGTCGCCTTGTCCCAACTCGCCGGGTTGCCGATTCGGATCGCCGTGGCCACCGTCTCAGGCTTCTCGATCACCTTGTTGTAGTAAATCGGTGCAGACCCCGCTGCCTGGTAGCCGAGCATCTTGGGAAGTGTCTTGGAGCGGCCCGCAGCCTGAAATTCCTGGTAGCCCATCCAATAAGCCGAGATGTTTCCAGCATTGCCCACGGGAATCACATGCACGTCGGGCGCATCGCCGAGCGTCTCGATAATCTCAAACGCCGCGGTCTTCTGCCCCTGCAAGCGGTAGGGGTTGATCGAATTCACGATCGCGATCGGCTCCGTCTCCCCGATCTCGCG
>JAYUWZ010000131.1:0-2059 GCA_043753265.1 Verrucomicrobiaceae bacterium | reverse complement strand
TGCCATGGACCACGAGAAGCTGTGGCCGGCGTAATCCATATCCACCATGTGAAGCATGGTGAAGTGCTTCATGCGCGTGGCTCGAATCTCGGTCAGGAGATTTGAAACGTAGGCAGGCCCTGGAGGAGGCGCAATGTCCAGCTTTGCACGCCCATTGTCAGGCGGCACCAAGTCCGGCGCGCCATGCTGGGCATCGTAGCTGGTGGTGATGGAAGTAAACTTCAGCTTGTTGAAGTAACCCGCCGTGGAAAAACCCCGGTCGTGGACCACATCGTAAATGCTATACTTATAGGGCACTGCTGGGTTGCCATGGGTATGCACGGAGTACTCAGCGGGCGGATCATTGAGAAGAAAACCATGATGGGCAGTATTGGGGAGGCCCATGGCCTGAGCCGATGGCCTGCCCGTGACCATGCCAAGATGATTGCCAACGGTGAATGACCAGGTGTGGCACGAGCGGGCATTGTAGGTGCATGCACCCAGGGCGCGCATGCGCGTGAAATTGGGAAACTCCGCCGGGGCCATCTCAACTCCAAGTTGCAGAAAATCGCCCCGCAAACCATCCATGCTGATAAGCAAGACACGCTCGATTGCGCAATGTCCCGGGGACAGGAGCAACCAGAGGACTGAGAGGGTGGAAGCGAGACGCTTCATGGACGCCACACAGTTGTCACATATTGGCGGATTTGCACAAGGTTTGATTCGCCATGCCGTGATGGGAGACGAAAGCATTCCCCGCGGGAGCGCCGCCTCCCTTTACATCACCCTGCGTTCGCCAGTGCGGCCGGCCTGGATGCTATCCAGCACGATGCGGACCTGGGAGAGGAGTTTAGCCTCGGTGTATGGCTTGGGGAGGAAGCCTCTCAGCCCCTTGGCGAGCATTTCCCGGACTTTGGCCTGCTCCGCAAACCCGCTGCTGAGCATGACTGCGATATTTGGACGAATTAACCGCAATTCCTCGAACACCTCAGCTCCATCCAGAATAGGGAGGGTGAAATCTAGAATCACCAGTGCGATTTCGTCCTTGAACTGGCGGAAGATTTCCAACGCGCGGAAGGGATGCACCGCAGTGGCCACGCGGTAGCCAGCCCCGGTAAGCATCTCGCCCGCGAGAACACAGATCATCTCTTCATCGTCGATGAGCAGGATGAGTTCGCGGTCGCCTTGAAGATTGGGCGCCATGGGCTCCGAGGAAACGGGAGCGATTGCCCCCGGCTCCACCTGGCTCAGCCCGCCCACCTTGGCAGTCATTTCGCCGGTGACGGCCTTGGCGCGCTCCAGGCTTTCAGTAATGAAGCCAAGGTATTTCGCCGTCTCCGGCAGGTTCTGGCACAAGGGCCCAAGTGCATGGGCCGACTCCGAGATGACCTGTAACAGGTTATTCAACTCGTTTGCATTCTCGCGCAACCAGTGAATGTCATCCGTCTCCGCCATGGCTATCGAGGTTTAACCACGCCCAGCCTCATCCCGTACGGCCCACCAGAGGCTGGCTGCGAGCGTTGATACAACACATAGAAACATCCCAAGGCTAAGCATGCGAACTGCTTGTGTGCAGGAAGCGGGCCAACCGTCAAACAAGAATCAAATAGTCACCCCAAAAAAATCGCGAAAGACGCGCGAATAGACGTCCAGCTTCATGGGAGGAAGCCACTCGCGGCGGAAATCGGAAGGGGCAATCCACTTCCAGTTGCGGAATTCCGGGACGTGAATCTCCAGGTTGATCTTGGTGTCCTTGCTCAGAAAATCGCAGAGGAAATAAGTCTGCTCCTTGCCTTCGTACCCTTTCTTCCGGCCGCTCGGGAAGCGGTAGCGGTAGCCGCCACGTTTCTCGACAATTTGAAAATCCTCCGCATCGAGCCCTATTTCCTCCCATAGTTCGCGGACGAGAGCCTCCTCCAAAGTTTCGCCTTGATCCACCCCGCCCTGCGGGAACTGCCATGCGTTGCGAACGTGGATTCGCTCGCAGATGAGGATTTTCCCATCGCCATTGCGGAGAATCGCCGCAACGTTGAGGCGGTATTTTGGCTCTCTATTGTTCATGAAACGCAAATATTGGATC
>JAYUWZ010000130.1:0-2059 GCA_043753265.1 Verrucomicrobiaceae bacterium | reverse complement strand
CAATCATCTGCTGCTTATCGACGTCGCCGGGAACGAAATCGGCGATCGCCAGCATCCCGGTAGCGACGAGCGCGTCGGCATCGATTTTGTGCGGGTCGGAAGGTTGCAGCAGGTCTCCGGCAAGTTGCTGAGTGATGAATTCGTCGTACGGCAGATCCCGATTGAACGAGTTGACGACCCAATCGCGATAACGCCACGCTTCGCGAAAGTCGCTCTCGATCGGCAATTGAATCAGATCGCGGGCATCGGCATAGCGGACAACGTCCAGCCAGTGCCGCCCCCACCGCTCGCCATAGCGAGGCGAGGCGAGCAGTCGATCCACCAGTTTCGCAATCGCCGCCTGCGGATTCTGCGCAGCCTCCGCGACAAATGCATCCACCTCCGCCGGAGTTGGCGGCAGCCCGGTCAAATCATACGTCGCCCGCCGGATGAATACCCGTGGGTCAGCATCTGGTACGGGGCTCAGACCCGCTTTCTCGATCCTCGCGAGGACGAACCTATCCACGTCATTCGCTGGCCACGCAGTGTTCTTCACCACTGGCGGCACCTGCGCGGCCAGGGGCCGAAACGACCACCATTGCCGCGCCTGCTCCCAATCAATCGCGCTCTTCGCCTCCACCGCCGCCACCGTATCCTTCGTGCGAGGATCGGGCGCGCCCATGCGCACCCATTGCTCCAGGTCGGCGATGGCCTCGGGTGGCAGTTTCTTTTTCGGCGGCATCGCGGTGTCCTCGCTCTTGTGCCGCACTGCCTCGATGATCAGGCTGGCATCCGGATCACCCGGCATCATCGCTGGCCCCGTGTCACCGCCCTTCTGGATGCCCGCCCGTGAATCCAGCACCAGTCCACCCTTGATCTTCTTCGCCCCCGCGCTGTGGCACTCATAACAGCTATCCACCAACACGGGCCGAATCTTCCGTTCAAAAAATTCCAACTGCTCCGGCGTCGCCGACTCCACAAACTTCCCACCACCCGCCACCGCGACCGCCCCCTCACCTGCCCACAATTCCAGCCCCGACAAATTCGCCGCACCATGGCTCGCGGCCCGCGCCGAGACCTTGATCTTCCCACCCTCGCTAGCCGCCGGCCAGGGCCCCAGTTTCTTCCACATTCCCGCCGTCCCGCTCTCAAATCCCTCCTGCACTGTCTTCCCATTCACCATCAGCGAAAACCGCTCATTGTGGTTGTCCTCCCACACATACAAAAAAACCTGATACGGCCCCGGCGGCACGTTAGACACCTCCAGGTCCACCTTGTCCCCCCACACGCTTCCGCGAATCATCCGCGTGCGCGCCGCATCCGTGGGCGGCCTCAGAGCCACATTCTGGTTCTCAAACCGCTTCCCATTCGCCGAAAAATCCTTCGCATCCTTCCCCTCCCACGCATTCCCATCAATGACCCCAGCCGGCCCATTCAGAATGATCCCACGGTAAAACTTCGCCTCCCCAGCCATCAACGGCGCAGAGGAAATGCCAAGGAGCGCGGCAAGGCAAACGATGGAAGTGTGACGGAACATCGGAAGTGGGAGTATTCTTCCTTACGATAACCACCCACCGCTCGCTTTGACAGTGAGGAATCGTAGCTCAATCACCGGGATTGCTGGTGGGTAGGGCCCACACCCAACTCTGCCGCATTCAATAATCGAAACATGGTCCGGGCTTTTCCACTTTTGGCGCGTCCCATTCCATAGCTCCGGGAACGCGCATCTTCATGGCCAGCGCAACGAGTGGCAGCACCGTGAACCAGGCAAACAGGAGCAGCCAAAACCCCCATTGAAACTCACCGGCCAATAAAAGAGTGCCGCCACTAAACAAGCCACTTGTAATCAGTAAGCAGGCCACCCAGTCCCTGACTGCCCTTCGCGTCCAGTCACGAGAAGGATGCACCCAGAAATGGAAAATGGGACTCACCAGCCCAAGTATTCCCAATGGACCAGTCATGAAAAGCAAAAGGCAAAGAACGAGTCCCCAAAACACCATGATAACCCGCAGGAGAATGTAGAGAATTCTCATTGAAGCTGCATTCTATCAGGCGCGGGACACTACACAAAGTTGAAAAC
>JAYUWZ010000129.1:0-4603 GCA_043753265.1 Verrucomicrobiaceae bacterium | reverse complement strand
CTCACTGGCGAAGTCACCCGCACCGCCGAAGCCGTAGCGGACCTCGAGTATGCGGTGCGCACACACGAGCTGTTCAAACGCTGGTTCAGCCTCGCGCTGAAGCTCCACATCATCCTCTCCCTGCTCTTCTACGTCCTGCTCGGGCTGCACATCTGGGCAGGGATTCACTTCGGCCTGAGGTGGTCATCATGACACTCACAAAAGCACTCCTCTTCGCGGCCTTCACCTTCGTCCTGCTCGCGTTCGCATTCTTTGTCTTTTCTTCGCGCCATCCCGACAAAACGGCGCACTCAGCACTCTCACCCGCCTCTTGGCAACACATGGTCCTCCCCGGCGAACTATCGCAGCCCCACGCGTTTCTCGGCAATAATTGTGCCGCGTGCCATACCGCAAACAATGGCGTCGAGGCAAAGAACTGCATCGTCTGCCACGCCGACGACAAGGCCGTCCTTGCACGCCAGCCAAGCGCCTTCCATGCGGAGATCAGCGAGTGCGCCGCCTGTCATCTCGAACATCAAGGCCGCATCCCGAACACGACGAGAATGGACCACGCCGCCCTAGCGCACATGGGCTTGAAGCAAGCGCAGAAGTCCGCCCCCGCGCAGGATCCTCAACTCACCGCTCTCGCCGCCTGGATGAAGCAGACCGCACCCCACGCACCGCGACTTCAGCGCACCGAGTCGCAGCTCAACTGCGCCGCCTGCCACTCGACGAAGGACCGCCATCGCGGCCTGTTCGGCGCGGACTGCGCCCAATGCCACGCCACCGCGAAGTGGACCATCGCCGAGTTCCGCCATCCATCATCCGCGTCGCAGTCGTGCGCCCAATGCCACCAAGCCCCGCCGAGCCACTACATGATGCACTTCAAAATGGTCTCCATGACGACCGCCGGCGTGGAGAAGGCCGAGGTGAATCAATGTTTTCTCTGTCACCAAACGACCTCATGGAACGACATCAAGGGTGTGGGATTCTATAAACACCATTGAAGCGCATTGAATCTCTGCGTCTCTGCCCATCTGCCAAAAAGCGGTGTTTCCACATATAGTGTAACCAACTTCCCCGCCGTGCGTTGGCAGGTGTAGAATGACTTCTCTCATGCCAGCACTTGAACCTGAATCGCAGGATGCCCTCGCAACGACTTTACTCGCCAATCTCGCGGCGTTCCAAGGTTTCGCCCGACGACGTCTCGGCGACGACCAACTCGCTGCGGATGCCGTGCAGGAAAGCCTGCTGCGTGCATTGAAAAGTGAGCAGTCGCTCTCCCATGACGAAAACCTCCTCGCGTGGTTCTACCGCATTTTGCGAAACGTCCTGACTGACCTGCACCGGCGAAAAGCCGTCCAGACGAAAGGTTTGGAGCGATTCACCGAGGAACTTGCGATTTCGGGTAACGATGACGCCGACATTGAAAAGACGGCCTGCGAGTGCTTTCGCGGTCTATTACCTGCGATGCGCCCTGAATACGCTCAAGTGCTGCAACTCTCAGACCTCGACGGCCAGCCCACGGAAGTCGTTGCAAAAGAAGTCGGCATCACACGCGGCAATTTGAAAGTCCGCCTGCATCGCGCGCGTCGGCAACTTCGAGAGCGGCTAGAACAAACCTGCCAGCTTTGCGCGAAGCATGGGTGCCTAGACTGCCACTGTGGCTCCAACACACAAAAACTATGACTCCTTCTCACGAAAAATCGGATAAACATTCTTGCTGTGGCGGCGCTCCATCTCAGCCGGAGCCATCGACCAAGGCGCACACCTGCTGTGGAGGTGGCGGCGAAGGCTCACACCATCATGGAGACCACGACGTAAAACCGTCATCCAAGGCAAAGTATTTTTGCCCAATGTGCCCCGGTGTGGAATCGGACATTCCGGGACAATGCCCGAAATGCGGAATGGCGCTCGAACGCAATGCGACACACATCATCGTAGCGAAGACAATATTCACCTGTCCCATGCATCCGGAAATTGAGCAGGAGCAGCCGGGTGCCTGTCCGATTTGTGGCATGGCGCTGGAACCGAAGACCGTTGAGGCAGAACCTGTGGACGATGGCGAATTGCGCGACATGACTTGGCGGATGTGGGTCGGCGCTCTGCTCACGGTGCCGGTGTTTTTGTTGGCCATGGCGCACATGTTTCCTAGCGCGCCGCATTGGGTCATGGGCGCAGTGTCGCGATGGATACAGTTTGCCCTTACTACGCCGGTTGTGCTGTGGGCGGGTTGGTCATTCTTTGTCCGCGGAGCGCGGTCGCTTCGCACTGGGCACTTCAATATGTTCACGCTCATCGCGCTCGGTGTAGGCGCGGCATACGCCTTCAGTGTCTTGGCGATGTTTGCTCCGGGGCTATTCCCCACCTCGATGCAAACAATGGGAGGTGTAGGTCTATACTTTGAAGCGGCGGCGGTCATCGTTGTGCTCGTGCTGGTTGGCCAAGTCTTGGAACTTCGCGCACGCGCACGCACCGGAAGCGCGATTCGTGCGCTCCTCAACCTTGCGCCTGCTACCGCACGCATCGTGGAGAACGGAACGGAACGGGAAGTATCCCTCGACACCGTAGTTGTTGGCGCGACGCTCCGTGTGCGTCCCGGCGAAAAAGTTCCTGTGGACGGCATTCTCACGGATGGGCAGTCGAGTGTGGATGAATCCATGTTGACCGGCGAACCCGTGCCAGTCGCAAAAGCAATTGGAGACGGAGTGACAGGAGGCACCATCAACGGCACGGGCGCGTTCCTCATGCAGGCCGAGCATGTTGGCGGAGAGACAATGCTCGCGCGCATCGTGCAGATGGTCGCTGAGGCGCAGCGAAGCCGCGCCCCTATCCAAGCGCTTGCTGACCGCGTGGCCGGGTGGTTTGTCCCCATTGTGCTCGGCATCGCCATCATCACTGCCGCGCTGTGGTTTTTTCTCGGCCCGGAGCCTCGCCTCGCCCACGCGCTCGTCAATGCTGTGGCCGTGCTCATAATCGCTTGCCCGTGCGCCCTTGGCCTCGCGACGCCAATGAGCATCATGGTCGGTGTCGGGCGCGGCGCACAGCTCGGTGTGCTCGTAAAGAACGCGGAAGCATTGGAACGGCTCGAAAAAGTGAACACGCTCGTCGTGGACAAAACGGGCACGCTCACGGAGGGCAAGCCTCGCATCGAGAATATACACGCGCTCCCCGGTATTGACTCTCACGAACTACTCCGCCTGGCCGCGTCGCTTGAACAGAACAGCGAACACCCACTTGCTGCCGCCGTCGTCGCAAGCGCGAAGGAGCAGGGTCTCTCGTTGGAAAACGCCCGCGACTTCCGCTCAGTTACTGCCAGTGGAGTCGCGGGTACGGTTGCGGGCCGCACTGTGCTCGTGGGAAAACCCGGATTTCTCCATAGCGAAGGCGTCGCGGGATTCGAAGAATTAGAATCCTCCGCGAGCGTCAGCCAGCGCGAAGGCAAAGGCGTCATCTTTGTCGCTGTAGATGGAAAGCCTGCCGGTCTGATTGTTCTTGCAGACCCCATCAAAGCCACCACCCCCGAAGCCATTGGCGAACTGCATGCTCTTGGCTTGAAAATCCTCATGCTGACCGGGGACAATTCTGCCACCGCCAATTACATCGCCCGGCAACTTGGCATAGATGAAGTCACCGCCGAGGTCAGTGCGGGCGACAAACACGACATCATCAACGGACTCCGCCGCAAAGGCGCGCGTGTCGCGATGGCCGGAGACGGCATTAACGACGCTCCCGCGCTGGCCGCTTCCGACGTAGGCATTGCGATGGGCACTGGCACCGATGTGGCAATGGAGAGCGCCGGTATTACACTCCTACGCGGCGACCTGCGCGGCCTCGCCCGAGCCATCAGATTAAGCCACGCCCTCATGCGCAATATTCGCCAAAATCTTACCTTCGCCTTCCTCTATAACGCACTCGGCATCCCGATCGCCGCCGGCCTCCTTTACCCCGCGTTTGGCTTGCTGCTCAGTCCCATCGTCGCCGGGGCTGCCATGAGTCTCAGTTCTGTCTCGGTCATTGCCAATGCACTGCGGCTTCGCTTCGTACGACTTGAGAGTGCGAGATGATTATCGGGCGTCTCCTTATCGATAGGTGCGCGACAATGGCGATTTTCAGTGATGCCGCATTCCACCGAAGCTTTCGGGATTACGCCGGTCAATCCCCCACTGAATACCGAGCAAAGCTCAGTGTGTCATCGTCGACGAAGTAGTTTGAGCTGTGAGGGGAAGGCTCAAGCGTGAGCCGGTGGGAGCGGCTTGTATCCAACCATTCCGTTGTGACGATGCCTCAATCCAACCCTAAAAAATGCGCAGCTTTCGCCAACCCATGCGTAGCGGAAAATGGCTGGCAATTGGAGAGTGGTTCCTTCTCCGGAGCAATCTGGACGAGTTAAATTAACAAACATCAACCTCACAATTAAATGAAAACCATTCGTCTTCTTCTCGCCGCACTGTTCGCCACCGTCATCGCCGCCCAAGCCGACAGCCCGTCGTGGCCGCGCGCCCCTTTTAAGCCCATCAAAACCGTGCAGCAGGCCGATGATTGCTGCGCCGAGGGCGGCAAAGTTGCGCTCGCCTGTCCGGACTGCAAAACCCTCAATGAGACTGGCGACAAAAAGGCGGCG
>JAYUWZ010000128.1:0-9684 GCA_043753265.1 Verrucomicrobiaceae bacterium | reverse complement strand
CGCCGATAATCCTGTGACGTAAGCCATTGGTTTTGAAGTTTTTATGAGAATTAAATGGATTATCGGCAATAGAGGCGACGTGGGAATCGAGGGGATTCGGGGCAATTTGGGATAGGGTTGTT
Source organism: Verrucomicrobiaceae bacterium (assembly GCA_043753265.1). Classification (GTDB taxonomy): domain Bacteria; phylum Verrucomicrobiota; class Verrucomicrobiia; order Chthoniobacterales; family Chthoniobacteraceae; genus SXWH01. Next base: position 9,562 of record JAYUWZ010000128.1, on the reverse strand, counting down.
GCGGTTGTTGCGGTTGTTGCATTGCACGCGTTTCGTGGGTTTTGGGGTGCGGGGACGGCACAGGAAAGAATTTGTTCTTTCCTGTGTGGTTGATGCTCTTGGTTCCTCGCAAGCCGGTCTGTCCTCCCTCCGTTTTCCATGGTGGGAAGATAGCAGAGTCCCGCAGGCATTTCACGCGGAAAATGCGACCGGAGCGAGGATTGAATCGACAGGTGCAGTGTGACTCTTACATGACGCCGATGTATGCCCAACGAGCAGCTACCCGGAAGCGCATTCCCTTCAGATTTTGGGGCCCTTACCCAATACATATTTCACAACTATTTTAATCTGCTCACCGCTGATGAAAAGAAGGCGTGGGCTGCGGCAGTGGAAGACCGGGGCGGGGAGAGCAAAGATCCGGCAACCCTACAGCTTCTCTCCAACGGCCCTGGGCCTTTTTTCAAAGGCGTTCGAGATCGGGTTCTAAAGGACCATGAAGATAAGATTTCACTGAATCGCTGCCCCAAGTGTGGCGCGATTGCGAGAACACCCGAGGCATGTCTCTGCCCTTCCTGCAATCACACATGGTACGAACTTCGGAAGAAGCGCCCCTCCTATCAGTTTCCAGACGCCGCAACCGGCCAATCCATCATTGCAGGCATGGTAGAGACTCGGCCCACTCCTCTGTTTTCCTTCCTTGATGCGGCAATTCAGCAGTGTTCCGACCGAGTCCAGAAACTGGGTGGCTCGGTCATCCGCTATGAAAAAAGCGAGCCCGCGAGCGCGGAGCAAGTCGCCCGGGTCGCCGCGAGATTCGAAGGTGCGATTCCGCTAGAGTTGCTTGAGCTTGGCAGGTTTGCGAATCATTTGGAATTCCTCTGGCACATGGATTCACCGGACGCGGAGACCATTTGTGGTGTATATTCGCCCTTTGGCCAATTGGCGTGGGATTTCGACAAACTCGGTCCCATGGATCCTGGCGACTTTTGGTGGGCGGAGGAAATTGTGTCCGGAGAAACCCCAGGGGAGTGGCACAACAAGGTAATCGTTGATACCGCCAGCGACGGCGATTTTCTGGCATACAGCATCGACCCCGCGAAACTTCATGTCCCAATGTATTGTGCACATGACGGCTCTCCCCCAGTTGAGTTGGTGCTTGGCGAATCACTTGAAAGTTTCTTCCGCGCTTGGATGCGAATCGGATTTCTGGACATCAATGAGTTCTACGAATGGCCTCGTAGAACAGGACAGCAGGTATTCGACGTTTCCTATTTCCAGACCCTAAAGAATTCTTTGGCGATTGAAGTAGATGGGGGCGACTGAACGTCCCTACTCCAACACCAGCGCGAGGTGGTGGCAGGTGATGTCCATCCGGTGCGTGAGGTAAAAACGATGCGCGCCGTAGCGCTGCACGCCGCTATCGAGTTGGAATTGCTTGCACCCTGCGAGCCGGGCCTGCTCCACGAGCCACTCCAGCAGCGCTGACCCGTGCCCGCGCGAACGCTCGCTCGCGCGTGTGACCAAGTCATCCACATACACAAAACGCCCCGACGACAGACACTCCGTAATCCGCCATCCCGCGACCGCTACGACCTCGCCGCCCTGCTCCACCGCAGCCACCCGGTAGCCATGGGCTCCCTGACGGCGGACCTGCTCGATGAATGCTGCCTCGTCCGCGAGATGCGGGCGGAGTTCCCGAATGACAGGGAAGCAGCGCGCCAGATCGGCATCGGATTCAGCCTGGAAGATCACCTCAGCTTAGTGGGCGCCGTTGCCATTGCCGTTGCCATTCCCGTTGTGGGAATGGCCGTTGGTCCCATTTTTTGGAGCCCCATTGGAGCCGTTGGCAATGCCGTGCTTGCCGTTCATCTTGAAAAACTTGGTGACGACCATGGGGGGAAGGTTGATGAAGCACCACTCGCTCTCGGCGTGGGAGAAATGGTCGCAATGTCCCCGGGTTCGCAGTTCATTGGTCACCTGGTAAATGATGAACGCCGCGTGCGGCTGCTGGATTAACACCTTGTGGGTGTTCTCCAGAATTTCCCGCTTCTTTGCCTTTTCCAGGATGCTGAAAGGGATGCCTGAAACGACATAGTCGCAATGCGGCAGGCCCTTTTCTGTCAGGACGTCGGGCAGCTTCGCGCAGTCGAGATTGTGAACGCTCACGCGCTCATCGTCCTTGAACTGCACCTCCAGATGCTTGCACAGCGCGGCATCCACCTCGAAAAGCAGCAGCTTGGAGTCCGCGTGCATGCGCTTGGCGATTTCGCGGGTGTGGCATCCCTCGCCCGGGCCGTATTCGGCGATGACGCGTGGAGAGGTATGGTCCATCCGGTCGGAGACTTTGCGCACCAAGACTTTGGAGCTTGGAGCGATAGACGCGATGCGAAAGGGATTGCGGAAAAACCGCTTCAGGAAGAGAAGACTCATCGTAACTCAGTGCAGTAGTGAAAAGCGGGACCAGATGGTAGGGACGTGAAACGCCTTTGCAAGTTTTGCCGCGAATGGTGCGTCACATTTTTGGAACGAGACCGCAACACTCGATTCGCAAAAATCGTGCACTTCGGTTGCCTGAAGGGCCATCCTTTGCCCCCGGCGGAGACAGGGATGGACAAATTTTGTGCACGCACCCTAATAAAGAAGTGCGGCCTTTGATTGTGTGCCCTGACGATTCTATAGAACATCGGTGCGCCCCCAAGGCTCAACGTTTACATCTGAAATTTTTTAAACCAACCATGACGACGACCGACGCACCCCAGATTAACGAACTGGACGACAAGGCAGCCGCAGCGCTGCTGAAAGACGCCTACGCAAAGATTACCGCTGAGATGGGGAAATTCATCGTCGGCCAGGTGGCCGTCATCGAGGAATTGCTGATCGCTGTCCTCGCCGGTGGCCACTGCCTGCTGGAGGGCGTGCCCGGCCTGGCGAAGACCGCGATGGTGAGCACGCTGGCCAAGGCGCTGAACATGAGCTTCCGCCGCATCCAGTTCACCCCGGACTTGATGCCGTCGGACATCACTGGCACGGACATCATCCAGGAAGACGCCCATGGCCGCCGCCAGTTCGTATTTCAAAAGGGGCCCATCTTTACCCAGATGCTGCTGGCGGACGAAATCAACCGCACGCCGCCCAAGACGCAGGCTGCGCTGCTGGAGGCGATGCAGGAGCGCTCGGTGACTGTGGGTGGCCACACGCTGAAGCTGGACCAGCCTTTCTTCGTACTCGCGACGCAAAACCCCATCGAGCAGGAAGGCACCTACCCGCTGCCGGAAGCCCAGCGCGACCGCTTCGTATTCCTGGTGAAAGTGGACTACCCGAGCCGCGAAGAGGAACGGCAAATCATCTCACGCACGACGGGCACCTTTACCGCGGACATCCAGCCCGTCCTTTCCGGCCAGCAAATTCTTGAGCTCCAAAAAGTCGTGCGCAAAGTGCCTGTGCCCGACCACGTGATGGACTTCGTGCTCGACCTCGTGCGCTACACCCGTCCGAACGAAAAGGCTGCGCCAAGCTTCATCAAAGACCTCATCGCATGGGGCGCAGGCCCGCGTGCCTGCCAGAATCTCGTGCTCACCGGCAAGGTGCGCGCGGTGCTGCAGGGCCGCTTCCACGTCACCGTGGACGACATTGAGGCGCTCGCGCTGCCGGTGCTCCGCCACCGAGTGGTCCCCACTTTCAACGCCGAGGCCGAGGGCATCTCGGTGGACGACATCATCACCCGCGTGGTGAAGGCCGTGCCCCGCGGCGAGGCAAAACGCAGTCTGTAAGCCAAAGGCTCCCAAATGGCGCACGTATCGGACTTTCTCAAACCGTCCGACCTGCAAAGGATTTCCAACCTGCAGGTCTTCGCGAGGCAGGTGGTGGAGGGATTCACCACCGGTCTCCACCGGTCTCCGCTCAAGGGCTCCAGCGTGGAGTTCAAGCAGCACCGGCAATACGTGCCGGGTGATGAAATCCGGCGCATCGACTGGCGCGTCTTTGCGCGTAGCGACCGCTACTACATCCGCGAATACGAGGAGGAGACGAACCTCCGTGCGACCATCGTTCTCGATCGCAGCGGCTCCATGGATTACGGCGGCGGGCCGAACAAGGTGAGCAAATTTGACTACGCCACGCGCCTCGCAGCCTGCCTCGGGTACCTCATGCTCCAGCAGTCCGACGGCGTGGGCATGGTGACTTTTGACAACAAAATCCGCCGCTTCATCCCCGTGCGCTCCCGCGTGAGCCATCTCAAGGTGATCATCGACGAGTTGCAAAACAGCAAACCCGGCGCGGAGACGGATCTCGGCACCGTCTTTCACGACCTGGCCCCCAAGCTGCACCGGCGCGGGCTGCTCATCATCATCAGCGATTGCTTTGGCGACGTATCCAGCATTCTCAAGGCGCTCGCGCAGTTCCGCCACGCGCATCATGAGATCCTCGTGTTCCAGATTTGGGATCGGGACGAGTTGGAATTCCCCTTCAAGGGCTGGACGCAGTTTGACTGCCTGGAGCGTGACGGTGTGAAGCACCTGCTCGACCCGGCGCTGCTTCGCCAGGCGTACTTGGAAAATTTGCGCGTGTTTCGCGATGACCTGACCAAGGGCTGCCGCAGGCATAATGTGGACCTCGTGCCCTTTTGCACGGATGAGCCGTATGCCAACGCGCTGGCCGCTTACCTTAGCCGGAGGCTTGCCCGTGGATAACAAGGAGGCAAAACGTCCAACGTCCAACGTCCAACGCCCAACGTCCAATGGCACGTATCGGCAACGACCCGAGGGCTATAACCTTGAAAGCCGGTTGTTGAATTATGCGGTGCGCATTATTCGACTAGTGGATTCGTTGCCGTCGTCGCGGAGTGGTGATCATATCGGAGGGCAATTGCTGCGATCCGGCACCTCTCCAACTCTTCACCACGGCGAAGTGGAAGCGGCGGAATCTACGAAGGACTTCATTCACAAGCTGAAGATTTGCCTCAAGGAACTGAAAGAATCTCGTCGGGCGCTTCTCATCATTCAAGAGGTGCCATTGACAAAACAACTGGATGAGGTGCGCGCCCTCTCGGATGAAACCGCCCAACTCATCCGGATCTTTTTTGCAAGCATCCGAACCGCCCAACGCCGTCTAGTCACCCCCATCGAAAGCTCTGTGGTGCGGGAAGACTCCCCACTTGATGGGCATGCGGCTTTGGATATCAGCGATTGGGTGCAGGACGTTTTGAACGATGCGATAGCCGAAACGGAAGGAGAGGAGAAATGACCGCCTTTTCCCGCTATACCAAAAATTCAAAACTAAACGCGGTTCGAACCACTCCTCAAACCACGATTCATTGGATGTTGAACGTTGGACGTTGGGCGTTGGACGTTTTGCAGCGAGGGGGTGCGCGATGACTTTCCTCAACGCCGCCCTCCTCATGGGCACCGCCGCTGGGTCGATTGCGGTCATCATCCACCTCTTTCACAAGAGCCGATTCAAGGTGGTGAAGTGGGGGGCGATGCATTTGCTGGAGGCTGTTCTTCGCACTAACCAGAAGCGGGTGAAGGTGGAGCAGTGGATTCTTTTGCTGATCCGCACGCTTATTCCGATCCTGCTCGCATTCGCCATGGCCCGCCCGCTTTGGACTGGTGCCACCAAGCTGCTCGGGGACTCACGCACCTCCACGGTGGTGCTGCTGGATAATAGCTACTCCATGGAGGCTGCGCGTGCCGGGGCTACGAACTGGTCCATCGCACGCGATGAGACGCAGCGCATTGTCGGCGACCTGAAAAATGGCAGTGAGGTGTACGTCACGCTCATGGGTCAGGGCGGCGGAGGATTGCTCGATACGCCTACCGTGGATCTTTCCCGCGTGTCGCAGGTGCTCGCCAAGACGAATGCTGGTTTTGGCTCAGCGAAAGTCCCTGCCTCGCTCGATTTTGCCGCGAGCACGCTGGAGAAAATGCACGAGCCTGTGCGCCAGGTGGTGATGCTCACCGACTTTCAGCGCGTGAGCTTTGAAGCCACGGAGGACAAGCTCCTTGGCAGCGCGATTGAGCGCCTCAAAAAGCTGCCTGTCCCGCCGAGCATCACGCTGTGGGATGTGGGCCAGGAGGTGAAGGAAAACGTGGCCATCGAGTCGCTCGATTTCTCCCGCCTCATGGTCGGCGTGGGACAGAAAATTCAGATCCGCGTGAACCTCCGCAATTACGGCGATGCGAACCATCCCGACTTGCGCGTGACTCTGAAGGTGGACGGCAAGGACAAGACGGCCTCGCAAGTAAACCTTGGCCCGCAGGCCAAGGCGCAGGTGCTCTTTACCCAAGCCTTCGACTCAGCGGGCTCGCATGTGGTCGAGGTGGCGACCGAGACTGATTCCCTCGCTGCGGATAACACTTTCCTCGCAAGCATCCCCGTGCGCGACAGCCTCCCGGTGCTGCTCGTGGATGGTGCGCCGGGTGCCACGCCGGACGACATGAAGAGCGAGACGGCCTACCTGCAAATCGCGCTCTCGCCCTTCGCGGCGGGCAAGGTGGAACTCAGCGATCTCATCGCCGCGAAGACGGTCCCAGTCGAAGGCATCAACGCCAAATCCCTCGCCACCACACAGGTCGTAGTGCTTACCAATGTGCGCAAGCTCGGCGACGACCAACTCAAGGCGCTGGAGGATTTCGTAAAGACGGGAGGCGGCCTGCTCGTCTTCCCCGGCGACAAGACGGACACAGCGTGGTGGAACGGTGCATTTTCCAAGCTCGCTCCCCTGCCCCTCGGCGGCATCGCGGGGGATCTCAAGGACGGCGCGCCCAGCGTGAGCGTGGTCTCGCAGCGCTATGACAACGCCGCGCTGGAGCTCTTCAACGACCCGCGCAACGGCTCGCTCTCGGAGGCTGCCATCAAGGTGTGGTTTAAGATGCGTGCCCCGGAAAAAACCGGTGGCCCGCAGGACCCTGTGATTCTCGCACGACTCGACAATGGCGACCCTTTCCTTGCAGAGAAAACATTTGGCAAGGGCCAGGTGATCATCTGCGCCACGGCGGTGGATGCGGACTGGAGCAACCTCCCTGCGCGCCCCTCCTACCTCCCGCTGGTGCAGCGCCTCTGCGTGTATCTCGCTTCGAATGTGTATCCGCCGCGCAATCTCGATATCGGGCAAAATCTCGTATCCTTTCTCCCGCCAGACAATGCAGGCAGGAAGGCCATCCTCACCGGCCCCGACGGCATCCCGATCGATGTCCCTGTCGTGAAAAAAGACGAACGCGGCGTTGCGGAATTCGGTCCCGTGCGCGTGCCCGGTCTCTACACGCTCGTGCCGCCCGGCGGTGCTCCGCTGCATTACGTTTTCAATGCCGACCGCAAGGAATCCGACCTCTCGCGCCTCTCGGAGGCAGAGGTGAACGACCTCGCCAAGACCCACGGTATCCCCGTGGTCCGCTCGGGTGCCGAGTATCGCGCACTGGAACACACGCAACGCTACGGCACCGAGCTGTGGAAATGGGTTCTCTGGGCCCTGCTCGCGCTGATCTTTTTGGAACTCATTCTTCAACAACGTTTCGCCCGCGCACGCGGAAAAGTCACCCTGCCGCCGAAGACTCCGGCCCAGCAGGAAATGGCGGGAGGGGTACGCTGATGCGCGAACAGGTTTCTACTTCACTGCGCTGGACAGGCGACTGGCCCTGGTGGATGAGCCTCGGCGTGGGGCTGGCTCTGGCAATCGCCGCCTGGCTCCTCTATCGCCGCGATGGCCGTGAGAACAAGCCCTGGCTGCGCTTCCTTTTGCCCACCCTGCGCGCCCTCGTGGTGCTCATGCTGGTGCTCATGCTCAGTGGGCCAGTGCTGCATCATCGCAAAGTGGTGGGCGAACTCGCCCGTCTCATCGTTGCGCTTGATGGCTCGGAGTCCATGCAACTGACCGATTCCGCGATGGATGCCGGCCGCAAGATCGCCATCGCCCAGCGCCTCGGCCTCATCGACAATGCGGGCTCTGCACTCGATCTTCCCGGCGCGTCCGCAAAACTCGCCGATGCCCGTAGCGCCGCCGCAAGCATCGCCGCGCTGGATATCTCCGCCAATGGCGGGGCGCTCGACCGCGCGCGCGCTGACTTTGCGAAGGCTGCCGTCGAGGCTGATGCCCTGCTCGCAAAAGCCGTAAAGGACAACGACCTGCTCAACCGCTTTCGCTCCGAAGTTCTCATCCCGGGCCGGGAGATCGAGAAGCGTGAGATCAAGGCCATCGACGACCGCACCCGCGCCGGTGCAGAGCTTGCGCGCCTCGGCGATGTCGCTGGCCGCTGGTCGCGCGACGTGAGCGAGCTTTTTCAAAAGCAGCTCGATACCGATCCCGCAGCCGCTCCGCTGCGCGCAGCCCTCGCAAAATTCGACGCCATGCCCCGCTCGGTGCGCGTGCAGGCCATGCTGCTTGAAGGCAGGCCCGAGCAACGCCTGCTGGCACGCCTTGCCCAGCAGCACGACGTGCAGCTCGTCACGCTCAACAACGGCGCAGTGAAGCAGGTCTGGCAGCCCGCAGCTGGCGATTCCACACCACCCGCGCAATTGCCCAAGCCCGAGGGTGAGGTGACCAATCTCACGAGTGGCCTGGAATTTGCGATTGGCGATCAAAACAAGGCGGAGAAGGGCGCGGTGATTTTGCTCACCGACGGCCAGCACAACTCCGGAGCTGCGCCCATGGAGGCGGCAAAGATTCTGGCGGGTCGCAAGATGCCCGTTTTCACGGTCGGCATCGGCAGCCAGGCACCGCCGCGCGATATCGCGGTGCTCCGCACTATCGTGCCGGATTCGGTTTTCCATGAAGACCGCATCCGAGGCGAAGTGCTGCTCAAGGAAGAACTGCCCGCAGGCCAGACCTTCAATCTCGCGGTAAAGGACGGAGACAAGGTGGTGTGGGAGAAATCGCTCGTCACCGAGGGCCGCGCGCTCCGCCGCGTTCCTTTCGAGTTCAGCGTGAAGGAGCTCGCCGAGGCGCGCATGAAGGAACTGAACGCCGCGCAGGCCGGATACGAGGTGCTGGGCGCACCCATCGAGCTGAAAGCTGTCGTGACTGGCGTGGAGGGTGACCGCGAACTCAGCAACAACGAAGCGCCCATGCGCTTCCGCGCTGTCACACAAAAGCGCAAGATTCTCATTCTCGATGGCCGCCCTCGCTGGGAAACGCGCTACCTGCGCAACCTCTTCGAGCGTGATGAAAAATGGGAGGTGAATACCGTCTTCGCTGGCGCCACCACCGATACTGGGTTCGTCCGCGGTGACAAGCCCGGCACCTTCCCGAACGATCCGAAACTCGTGGAGTCCTACGACCTCATCATCTTCGGCGAAGTCCCCAAGACCCTGCTGAAGGACGAGGAGTTGAAATGGCTCGCCGACTTTACGGGTAAGCGCGGCGGTGCGATGATCTTCATCGATGGTCCGCGTGGCATTCTCCGGCAATACGCGGAGACGCCTTTGGGTGAGCTCATTCCCGTGGAATGGCCGGCAGGTACGCAGCCCATTCGCAGCGGCATCAAGGCTCTTGTTCCCAGCGAGCGCGCATCCACTCTCGGGGCCTTCGCACTCAGCGCAGACCTCGCCACCAATACCGAAACCTGGAGCCGCCTGCCCGTCCCCCACTGGC
>JAYUWZ010000127.1:0-2061 GCA_043753265.1 Verrucomicrobiaceae bacterium | reverse complement strand
CTTGAAGCCGAGTTTCTCGTAAAATGCGCGCGAGGTGGCGAGGTCGCGCACGTAGATTTCGGTGATGAGCTGGGGTGGCGGGTGGGGGGGCGGTTTTGGTCGTGGGGGTGGTGCAACCGGTGAGAATCGCCGTGGTGGCGAGCAGTGAGAGGAGTTTCGGATTCACGGGCCTTGAGGTGATTTTATTGTTGGAATCAAGAGTTCACTTCGGGCACCGCATCCGGGGAGCTGCATGGCTAACCCATTGCCTGTGAATTCGAACGGGAGATCCTGCTAATGAACACTTCTGTAAAATGTTGGAATCGAGGCAAAACGAAAACGGTGAGTTTTCGCGAATTCGGCAGGTTTGAGGACAAAGTGAGGTCCCTCCACTCGCTTAGGCTCGGTCGGGATGACGCGTTTTGGAAAGGCGCTTCGCGCCACTTTCGATTCGGATACTTGCAGCGGAATATCTGCTGCGCTCTGCTTGGCTATTTTACCTTCGGAAACTCCAGCCGCGCTTTCTTCACCTTCTTCTCGTCTTCGTTGCAGAAGACGTAGCCGGTGAGTTTGTTGAGCTGGAAGCACTTGAGGGTAAAGCGGTGCTTTTTGTCGCGCTCGCCGTCGAGTTCCACGCGGGTGGGGGCCTTGGTGAAGTCGCCCACGAAGTCGAACAGGAGATCGAACACCTTGCTGCGATGCCACGGCACGTGGGTGAAGTTGGTCATCTTCTTGGAGGCCATGTTGGTGCCGGCGTGGGCACCCATGGCCACGGCGGCGTCCCAATGCTCCTCGCGGCGCATTCCACCCATGTGCGGGTTGGGGTAGAGGGCGATGTCCCCGGCGGCAAAGATGCCGAGTTCGTCGCTTTCGAGGCGCTCGGTGACGGGGCAGCCGTTTTGCGACCAGAGGGGGGAGGCATGGACGAGTTGGAGATTAGGCTCCGAGCCGAGCGCGCAGATTGCGAGGCTGGTGTCGATGCGGTTGCCGCTCTTGGTCTGGATGCGCTGGAGGTACGTGCGGCCCTCGAACCCATTGAGGTGTTCGCCGAGCATGAACTTCACGCCGTTGCCTTCCATATAGCGCGTGAGCCAGATGGAGGTTTCGGCATCGATGTAGCGGCTCCAGATGCCCGTTCCGCGGGTCATGAGGGTCACTCCAATCTTCAGGCGGCGGAGATGGTAGGCCACCTCGGCAGCGACGAAGCCGCCGCCGATGATGACGGCGCTTTTCTCCAGGTCCAGCACCTCGCGCAGGGCCGCGAGGTCGCGGGCGCTTCGAAGGTAGAAGATGTTGCCGAGATTGGCACCCGCCACTTCCTGTGGCTGGGGGCGCCGGGCGCGGCTGCCTGTGGCGAGCAATGCCTTCTCAAATTTCACCGCCTGTCCATTGGCGAGAACGGCTGCCCGCTGCTCGAGACTGAACTGGGTGACGATCGTGTTCAACCGCAGGTCGATATGGTTCCTTGAGAACCAGGCGTCGTCGTGCAGGAGGAGTTTCTCCGTGGAGATTTGTTTTGGGGCGAGGATGCCGGGGAGGAGCTCAGGCCGGCGGACGCCGACATGGGGTTCCGCTCCGACAAGCATCAGGGTGCCCTTTTTGTCTAGGGCTCTGATGGACTCACACGCTGCCACTCCGGCAGCGCCGGCCCCGACGATTAAGTAGTCGCGCCGAATCATTCGGGTCAACTAACTAGCGGTTCGCATGTGTGAAGTGCTAGCAAAAAGACGTGGACAACAGGAGAAAGGCAGTTTTTGTGCTGCTTTATCCTTCTGGAGGATCGGGAATTGGGAGATTTACGCGGATGGTGGTGCCCCTTCCGTAGACGCTTTCCGCAGTCACCCTTCCCTGGTGAGCGTGGGCGATATGTTTTACGATACTGAGCCCCAATCCCGTGCCACCCAGGTCGCGCGAGCGGGCTTTGTCCGCCCTGTAAAAGCGCTCGAAAATATGGGGCAAATCGGTCGATAGAATGCCGGGGCCTGTGTCCTTTACCCAGATTTCGACCATGTCGCCTTTCCTGCTGGCGCCAAGGTGGATGCTATTCCCGGTGGGGGTGTATTTCAGGGCATTATCGAGCAG
>JAYUWZ010000126.1:0-4605 GCA_043753265.1 Verrucomicrobiaceae bacterium | reverse complement strand
CGGTTTGCCCGGAATGCGGGAGCCCGCTGCGGCCAGTGAAACGGCCGCGCACAGCGATCATCCCGACCATCGTGAGCTTTGTGATGATCGCGTGCATCTCCGTGGGCGTGTGGCTGGCGTGGCCGGGGGCGGTGAAGATTTGGAAGAAGATCACGACGCCGCTGCCGGCAGAGGGGAAGTAGCGACGTGGAGACGTGAGAGGTGGAGAGGTGGAGAAGACTTCGAGTTCTGAACGTCCCTGCTTGAAGCTCCCTCAGATGACAGGGATTAGGGGACGAGATGCAGCCACGCAGCCGCCATGCGTAAGCGATGCGCAAAGCGCACTTCTCCGCGTCTCACCTGCGCTTTCCCGCTGCCTCTGTGCAATACCCCGCGAAGATCTCGGACACGCTCGCCCACGAGTATTTCTCGGCGACGTGCCTGCGGGCCTCGGTGGCGATGGCCGCGGCGCGGACGGGTTCGCTGAGCAGGGCGATGGTTTGCTCGGCGAATGCTTCCGCGGTGTCTGCGAGGAGGATGTTTTTGCCGTGGGCGATGTCGAGTCCCTCGGCGCCGATCGTCGTGGAGATGACGGGCGCGCCCATGGCCATGGCCTCGTAAATCTTGATGCGCGTGCCTCCGCCGATGCGCAGGGGGAGCACCATGGCCGAGGCCTCGGCCATGAGCGGGCGCACGTCGGGCACGGTGCCGGTGATGCGGATGCCCTTGTCCTTCTCCGCGAGCGCGCGCAGGGAGGCGGGCGGATTGCGGCCGATGACGAGGAACTCCGCGTCAGGTATTTTTACCCGGATGCGCGGGAGAATCTCTCCGGCGAACCAATTGACGGCGTCCTGGTTGGCATCCCAATCCATGGAGCCGAGAAAGGCCAGCACAGGCTTTGCGGGCGGCCGCGGCGGGGGCTGGAAAAATTCGCAGTCCACTCCAGTGGGCACCGCGCCGAGCACGTTGGGCATTTTGAACTCGTCGCGAAAGCACGCGGCGTCCGAATCGGAGACCGCGACCTGGGCATCGACGAACTCGGCGGATTGCTGCTCGTAGCGTCGCAGCATTTTCCACTGGCGGCGATAGAGCGCGCGCTTGAGCGGGTTGCTCGCGGTCTCGGCGTGCCGACGGAAGATGACCGACTCCACGTTGTGCTGAAAGAGCAGCGAAGGAATCTTGGGACGCGAAGGCAGCTCGAGAAAATTCACCATCGGCGCGAGGTAATCGCACACGAGCAAATCGAATGGCGGCTGGTGTCCGGGCGCTGAAAGCTCCGCGATGCGGCGCGTGATTTCTTGCGAGAGATACTTGCGTCCCAGAAAGGGATAGCGCCCCCACAGTGTGTTGCCGAGCACCTCAAGGTAGAAGCCGAGGGAGCGCTGGTTCTTCACCGGATGCGGGATCGCGATGAGCTCCTGGCAATACTCGGATGCGCGCTCGATGGCTTCATCCGTATCCGCGGGAGTGCGCAGGGTGAGGTAGGTGATGTGGTGCCGCTTTCGCAGCTCGCGCAGCATCTGGTAGGTGCGGATGCGGTCGCCGCCGTGGAGCGGATGCAACAGCCGGCAATTGTGAAAGAGGATGCGAAGACTCATCGGGAATTATCCTCGCGGGTGCGGTGCGCGGTGCGCAGCAGGCGCTTCGGCAGCCAGATGGCCATGGCGCGGAGACGGCGCTTCCATAGGTAGAGCGGGGATGCGGCGGCGATCTTCACCACGTCACTGGCGCTGTGGCCAGAGAGCACCACGCAGCGGTTCACTGTGCCGGGAACTTTGATCGCGCCATTCCCAGCCTCGCGGGAGGTGCCGACCAGCTTGTAGCCTTGCGCAAACGCTTCGGAGCACACCGCGCTGCCGCCTTGTCCCGCGGGCAGCGACATCGTGCGCACGCGTGCGCCGAGGATGTCCTCCAGCCACGCCTTGCTCTCGCTGAGTTCGCGCTTCACCTCCCCGGGTGGGAGAAATTTCAGCGGGCGGTGCGTCGCGCCGTGCGTGCCGAAATCGAAGCCTTCCGCCGCGAGCGCGCGGATGTCGTCGGGCTTGAGGAAATCTGCCTTGTCGCGACAGTAGCCCGAGGTGAGGAAAAAAGTCCCGGTCACGCCGTGCTCCAGCATCGCCTCCGCCATTTCGAGCGAGCTGCGGTGGCCGTCGTCAAAAGTGAGCGCGCATGTTTTATCCGGCAGAGGCATTCCGGCCTCGTGCGATTCCAGCAGTTCGCGAAAGCTGCCGAGTTCGTATCCCGAGTCCACGAGCGCGGCGAGATGCTCGCGAAAGGTGGCGAGGCGCGTGGTATACTTCGGGTAAAGCGCGTCGGGGTGCCGTCCGTCGGACAGCGAATGGTACATCAGCGCGGTGAAGGCCACTGGGTGCTACTTTTTGCCGGAGGCAATGAGCACGCCCGAGGCACACATAAACGAAAGCCATGGCTGTGAGAATACAGCGTCCGCTTTCTTCCACATGTGCCAGAGCGGTTTGGGCAGGGGCATTTTCCAAAAGACCGGGGAGGCGTCGAGGTAGTGGGTGTTGAATTCCGTGAAGCCCGCCTCGCGGAGGAGCGGCACGAAATCGCGACCGGGGACAAAGGAGCGTTCCAGCACCGGCGCGGCGAATGCGGTATCCGCGCCCGTTTTCTCGCCTTTCACCGCGCGGTAGGCGGCCTTGGCACCATTGCGCAGGAGGCGCGGGAAGGAGCGGTGATTGCGAAAGGAAAGGATAATACGCCCGCCGGGCTTCACGCAACTGGCGAGGGCCTTGAGTCCCTCCTCGGGGTGCTCGAGGTAGTCGATGAGGCCGATGAGCAGCACGGTATCCGCCGCGCCCTTGAATTGCTCCAGCACCTTGAGATCGCCGATGTGGTACTCGGCATTCGGCAGGTTCATCGACTTCGCGAGATCCACCATCTTTTGAGAGATATCGATGCCGACGTAGCGCAGCTTGCGGGCGACGGAGGGCGGGCCAAACACCGCGGGGCCCATGCCGTAGTCGAGCAGCGTGCCGCCCTCGGGGGTCTGGTTGAGCAGCTTGGTCACCAGTTCCTGCCGGCGTGCAAAGCTCAGCGAGCTCACATTCCATACCTGCCCTTCGGATCGTTTACGGTAGTCCTCGGCGATTTGGTCGAAGAATTTCTCTGCTTGTGCGTGTGATTCGGGTGTAGCCATGAGGAATGGGGCGCGAAGTTTATAACAAGTCGCCCGTCATGCGATGAAAAAAGGTGTGGCAATCGTGTTTCGTTCGCAAGGGATACTTGCCACACGGGCAGGAGACACACAGTCTGCGCCGCTTTTTCGTCCCATCCTCACGATGAACCTCAGTATTTTTGGCCTCGGCTATGTTGGCACCGTGCTCTCCGGATGCTTCGCGAAAGCGGGGCACCGCGTCACTGGCGTGGACCCAGAAACCGCGAAACTGGACCTGATTAACAGCGGGCGTTCGCCCATCGTGGAGGCGGAAATCGAGGATCTGATTCGCGAGGCGGTAGCCGCCGGTAACCTCACAGCCACGAGCGACGTGCGCGCGGCCGTGCTCGGCAGCAACCTGTCGCTGATCTGCGTGGGCACGCCGAGCCGGTCGACGGGCGAACTCGATCTCACCTTTGTGCGTCGCGTCTCGCTGGAGATTGGCGCAGTACTGCGGGACAAACCCGCACGGCACCTCGTGGTGGTGCGCAGCACGGTGCTCCCGGGGACGATTGAGACCGTGGTGATTCCCGCGCTGGAGGAGGCGTCGGGCAAGAAGTGCGGCGCGGACTTTGGCGTGGCGATGAACCCGGAGTTCATGCGCGAGTCGACGGCGGTGCGGGATTTTTACAATCCGCCCAAGACGGTGATTGGCTGCGCAAATCCCAGCGATGCGGTGTGGGTGGCGGAACTCTATGCCGGGTTGCCCGGACCTCTCATCCACACTTCGCTGCGCACCGCGGAGATGGTGAAGTATGCGGATAATCTGTGGCACGCGGCGAAGGTGACGTTTGCCAACGAGATCGGGCTGCTCGCGAAATCGCTGGGCGCCGATGGGCGCGAGGTGATGGAAATTTTTTGCCAGGACACCAAGCTGAACCTTTCGCCCGCCTACCTGCGGCCAGGGTTTGCGTATGGTGGCTCCTGCCTGCCGAAGGACTTGCGCGCGATGACTTGGGCCGGGCGTTCGCACGAGGTGGAGGTGCCGCTGCTCAACAGCCTCTCGGTGAGCAATGAGGCGCAGATTCGCAATGCGGTGAACATCATCACCGCCTCGGGCCGTCCACGCGTGGGCATCCTCGGTTTCGCGTTCAAGGGAGGGACCGATGACCTGCGCGAATCGCCCGTGGTGACGCTGGCGGAGACGCTGCTCGGCAAGGGCTGCGAACTGCGACTCTACGATCCCTTTGTAAACACCGCCCGCCTCGTCGGCTCGAACCGCCGTTATATTGAAAAGCACCTGCCCCACCTCGAAAAACTCATGGTGGAAAGCGCGGGGGAGGCGGTGTCGGGCGCGGAGGTCATCGTGCTGGGCAACAGCGCGGCTGCGGAGCCCGCTCTACTCGGAGGGTTGTCCGCCGGGCAGTTCGTGCTCGACCTCACCAGCAACGCAAAAGTCCCCGAGACGCCAGCGCGGTACGAGCGGGTGGCGAGTTAAGACCGAAGGG
>JAYUWZ010000125.1:0-4605 GCA_043753265.1 Verrucomicrobiaceae bacterium | reverse complement strand
TGGGTTCTTTTCATCCACTTTTGCAGCGGGGTCGAGGGCGCGCAGGCGCTCCACCAAGGCGGGCAGCGGCTCGGCTTCCAGCTCCGCACGCAGTGTGGGGTCGGCGGGAGGCAGGTCGGAGAGGCCGTGCGTGAGGGCGCGGATATACATTCCCGTGCCTCCACAGACCACCAGCACGCGTCCCCGGGCCACGATGTCCGCGATGCGTGCCCGTGCTGCTACCAAGTACTGCGCGACATCGAATTTCTGTGCGAGCGGGACTTCGCCGATGAGGTGATGCGGCACTGCGGCGCGCAAGGCTGCGCTGGGCTTGGCGCTCAGAATGTCGAGCCCCTCGTAAATCTGGAAGGCATCCGCGCCCACCACCTCGCCGCCGATACGCGCGGCCAGTGCAGCGGCGAGGTCGCTTTTTCCCACGGCCGTTGGGCCGAGGAGGAAAAAGCAGCGCTGGGTGTGGTTGTCGGACATTGGTTAGCAGATCGGTTTGAATTACAATCAAAGCGCCCTCGCAGTTTGAGCGGTGCATTCCGCATGAAGGCGGAACTGCATGCGGGGAAAGAAAAACGGGAGACCCGCGTTTTGCGAGCCTCCCGTTTTCGAGAGCAGTCGGGAGCCAGCGATCAGACGTCGCGGGGACCGTCGGATTTTGAGCCGCTCACCACGAGCTTGCGGCCCATGAAGTCCTTGTCGTGCAGTTCTTGTACGGCGCGGCGGGCTTCATCCACGGTCATCAGGGTGACAAACCCAAACCCCTTGGAGCGGTGGGTGCCTTTGTGGCTGACCACCTCGGTGTTTTGCACTTTGCCCACTCCGTTGAAGAGCTCGGCGAGGTCGTTTTCCGTGGCATCGTAGCTCAGGTTGCCCACGTAGAGCTTGGGCGAGGTCACCTCGACGCGCTCGGGCGGGGCGGCCCCCCGCGTGGTGGCGGGCTCGCTTTTGCGGGCTTCGTTACCGCGCGATTCCGCGGTGCGCGTGTCGCGTTTCGCAGGGCGGGCGGGCGATGTTTGCTTTTTTGCGCCGCCGGTGAAGAAGGCCAGGATTTTTCCCCAGAAGGAGAGTTTCTTTGGTTGCTGTTCCTCGCGGGCAGGGCGGTCGTTGCGGCTGGCGTTATTGCCACGGCGGTCATCACCACGATTGTCGTGGCGAGGATTTCGGTTGGAAGGGCGCCGTCCTCCACGTCCGTGGCGCGGCCCCCTTGTATCATTTGAGTTCATGTTGCTGTGTTGTGTCGTTGCGTGCCGGCTCCGTGACCCCTTGGGCGCACGGAAAAATCCGGGCGATCCGGGCTTTGGCGAGGCGGGCGACGTCGTCCGTACCGACGGGGAATGAGAGAAATACACTCGCCGGTAGCGCGGTGCCGGAGGTTCATTTCCGGCATTGCGCGTAGGTGGAATGCGCGGGCTGCCCGCCCGAAACGCGTAGGATGAATAGCGGAGGAATACCTAAAGCGCAAGGGGGGATTGGGCTCGTGAGACGTAGAGAGGTGGAGAAGTGAGATGTCGTCTCCCAGCAATTCGCATCTCAAAAGACTATTCCACCTTTATGAGCGGGCGGATCTTGGCGAGCTTCTTTTCGCCGATGCCTTTCACATCGAGGATGTCCTCGACTGTGGTAAAGGGCCGTTTGGCGATGATGGCGGCGGCGATCTTCTCGTCGACGCTCGGGAGCAGGCACAATTCGTCAGCGGTGGCCGAATTCACGTTAAGGATGGCCGGCTCGGTTTTTTCTTCAGCCAGAATGGATGGAACAAATCGCCTGGCGAGTGCATCGGCTGCGCCGCCATACCAAGCCACAGCTCCGGCGACCGCAAAGAGTCCCAGCGCCACGAAACCCGGCGCGGTGCCAAACATCCTGCGACGGGTTGCCGCAGGGGCCGAAGGGGCAATTACTGGTTCATTCATATTCGTGGTATGCAGTGGTTGAATCTCTTCCATTACGCTTTTTCCGTGTTCAGTCATTCCCATATTCGTGACCATACGCTGCTAACAATCGCTCTCCTTGCGCACTTCTTATGTTCCATTTGAGAGACAGTGACGAGTCATTTTGCGGAATACGGTATTTCCCGGCGCGGCTTCCAAGATTGATCCGTCTGCGGGATTCACGCACCAGTCATTCTCCGCATGAAAACCGTCCTGCTCGCCTCCCTGCTCCTGCCCTTCGCCTCGCTGCATTCCGCATCCATCTGGATCGAGGGCGAAAGTGCGGTGAAGAAAAACACGCAGCAGCACGGATGGTATGACTCCGTGAAGAAGGATCTACTGAGCGGCGGGGGCTGGCTTTCCCACTACGGGCCTGCGCCTGCGGAGGCCGCGTACGATGTGGAGGTGGCGGACGCCGGGACCTACACGCTGTGGGCGCGGCTGAATCCCGTGGCCTCCGCTCCGAGCTGGAGCGCGGATGGCGACGCGTGGACGAAGATCGATTTGAAGGAGCCGAGGCAGCAGCAGAACATCGCGGGCGATGGAAAGGTCGATCACCGCTTCATCGCATGGGTGAAGGCGGGCACAGTGGAGCTGAAAAAGGGAAAGCACTCCGTGTCCTTTCGGTGGGAAGGCGGTGCGCAAAACAGCGGTGGCATCGATTGCTTCTGCCTCACCACGGACGCATGGGTGCCGCAGGGAATCATGAAACCCGGCACTGGCGCAGCGGTGACGGCCACAGACGCCGAGGTGCCCGCGGATGCCAGCGACGTGATCTGGATCGAAGGCGAGGCTCCCGCGAAAAGCACGATGGTGCGCCACCCGTGGTGGTATGACCAGGTGAAGAAAGACGTATTAAGCGGTGGCGACTGGATCTCGAATTTCGACAAGGAAAAAGAGGGCACGGCCACCTACGCATTTACGTCCCGAGCGCTCGATACCTATGCCCTGTGGGTGCGCGCAAACCCCGCGGTGGGTGCGCGGCTTTCCTACCAGCTCGATGCCGATGCGTGGAAGGAGGTCGATTTCAAAGACGCGCGCGGCCAGCAAAACATCGCCGCCGACAACAAAGCCGATCTGCGCTTTCTCGCATGGACGAAAGTCGGCGACCTAAAGCTCAGCGAGGGCCAGCACACGCTCACGTGGAAGATGCACAGCGGCGCGGAAAAGACGAACCACGGCGGCATCGATTGCTTCGTCCTCACACGCATCCCCTTTGTGCCGCAGGGCGCGAAGAAGCCCACCCGCGCAGCGATCGCGGGCGGTCCCGATGCGTGGTTCCCGCTGCTGGCAGATGAGGATCCCTTCGATCCGCGCAGTGTCATCGACATGTCGAAATACATCCCCTCCCCCGCCGGGCAGTTTGGATTTCTCAAGGCGGTGGGCGCAGATCTGAAATTCGAGAAGGCGGAGAAGCCGCAGAAATTCTGGGGCGTCGGCGCCAATGTGGAGCCGGGCCGCTATTCGCGCGAGCAGCTCACCCGCCGCGCAAAATACCTGCGCAAATTTGGAATCAATTCCGTACGCCAGCATCCCGTCTTCGACGAACTCACGACCAACGGGGTGCTCGATCCCAAGAAGCTCGACGAGTACGACTGGTGGTTTGCCGAGCTGAAAAAACACGGCATCTACACCGCGTGGTCGGTCTTCTACCATTTCACCATCAGCGCGGAGGATGGCTACGCGCCGGAGCTTTTTGCCGAGCTGCCGGGAAATGGAAAACGCAAGGACACCTACGGGCTCATCACCGCATCGCCCAAGCTGTGGGAGATTCGCAATCGCTGGCTCGTGCAAATCCTCCAGCACAAGAATCCCTACACCGGCCTGCGCTATGTGGACGACCCCGCGCTGATCACCGTGGAGATGCAGAATGAGGACAGCATCTTTTTCTGGAACCCGCTCGGCGAACTCGCGAATACCAAGGGCAAGTGGCAGCAGCACGGGAAGCTGCTGCGTGCGCGGTTTGCCGCGTGGGTGAAGGCGAAATACAATACGGACGAAGCACTGAAGGCCGCGTGGGGTGATCTCCGCCACGGCGACAGCGTGAATGCACCGGAGCTCGCAATCATGTCTCCGTGGGAGCTCGACGGCCCGGGGCCGCGCGGGCCTTTCGCAGGGCAGACGCGGCGCGCGGGCGATTTCATCCAGTGCATGGCGGAGATGCAGCGCGGCTTTTACGAGGATTGCTACAAGGTCATGCGCACAGCGGGCTTCAAGGGGGTAATCATCACCACTGCGTGGCAGGTGGGCGGCGCTGCGAGCGACGCGGCGAATACGTGGACGGATACCGTGGGCGACATGATCGACCGCCACAACTACGCGGGCGGCGGCGCGGGCGGGCACGGCATCACCGAGGGCAAGGTGAACAACGAATCCCACGTGATGATGCCCGGCGGCGGCATCTTTTCCATCGGCATGAAGCAGGTGGAAAACAAGCCCTTCTCGGTGACTGAGTGGACGCAATCGCCACCCAACGAATGGAAGGTGGAGAGCGCGCCCATCATGGCGTTTTACGGGCTCGGCCTGCAGGGCTGGGACGCGAGCTGGCACTTTGCCCAGGCGGGCACGCGGCTCGGCGATGGCTGGCCGGGAATGTCGAGCTACGTCTCGGATACGCCGGCGTATCTCGGGCAGTTTCCGGCGCTGGCGTTTGCGCTCTACGCCGGCCACATCACCGAGTCGCCAG
>JAYUWZ010000124.1:0-2062 GCA_043753265.1 Verrucomicrobiaceae bacterium | reverse complement strand
CTGACCCAGATCAGCCGCGTTTGCGGCACTCGCATCGACGGATTGATCGGGCTCGATTTTTTCCGCAGTCGCATCATTCAAATTGACTACGCCTCCCGAAAGCTCCGGATTTTCCAGCGCGGCGAGGCCATTCCCCATGAAGGACAAGTTCTCCCACTGGCTCGTCGCAACGATGCCCTCTGCCTGCGGGTGTCCATCGACGGAAACTCGGATGCGATGATGCGCCTAGACACGGGCTGCAGCGCCGCGCTCGAATGGGTTGCGACCGGATCGCGCTTTCGTCGCAGCGCCGGCACCTCCATCGCTGCCACGGCTGGCTCCCAGCGCTCCATTCGCACGAAAGTAAAACTCGGGAGAGAGCAATTTTCTGATGTTGCGACAGGTCTCCACGACCACGCTATGTTTCCCGGCGAAGCAGGCCTCCTCGGCAACGGCCTCCTCTCGAATTTCCGCGTCACGATCGACGCCGACAAAGCGCGAGCGACCCTCGTGCGCATCCAATAGGTTTGTCTTCCGGGACAGACGAGCACCCCCCAGATGGTGCTGGGTTTAATCCAGCCCTGCGGCGGAGTTCCGCAATCGCCGCTCGTTCGCAATCTTTTAAAGCTTCCTGCTCATCCTTGCCTACTCGGCTTTCTACCTTTCGCCAGCCGCACGGACGCGAGATCAACGGTGAAACTGCCGCAATAGAACGTATATTTATTAAAGTGGACACGACTACGCCACCGTGCTGCGCACTGAAATGAAGCGGTCTTGAGCGTTATATCTATTTGAGCGGAACGTCGTTTCGTTCTTCCCCAATAGACACTTGAGGCAATGCAGACACCCAAATGGTATTCACCGCAGATCCGGCGTGACCTTGTGACGAAGCTCTACTTCCGCGCCAAAGCGGAAGGGATGCCGATGACCCGGCTGGTTGACCGCTTGGTGGAAGCGGGACTGGCCGGGGAACGAGGTCCGAGCGAAGTCGCTCCAAGCCGGGTTGCGGAGGAAACAAACACAGCACAGGAGCCGGGCTGATTTCTCAGGCCCGGCATTAACCCACACGCGCGATGACGCCCGCCAATCCACTCGGCGGGCTTTTTCGTGCCCAAACCACAAACAGAAAGAAAACACACCATGGCAGTCATTCTTCAGATGACGTATCAGAAGAAGCTCGGGCTCCCGAACTTCAGCAGCCACAGCTGCAGCGTTTCGCTCACCGTCGAAATTCCCGACGTGAGCACCGCGGCGCAGGAAACCACGAAACTCTACGCGCTGCTCCAGGCAGCCGTGGATAATGAAATCCAGGAAGTTGGCTTTATGCCCGACGCCACCACCTACGGGATGAACAACGCTACGCAGCCCAATGGGCACTCCGGCAACGGAAACGGCCATTCTGCGCGCCCAAACGGCAATGGATACCACCGACCCGCCGCCAGCAATGGCAACGGCGAGGCGTGGAACTGCACCGATGGCCAAAAGGGGCTCATCCTCCGCGTCGTCAACGAGAACAAGATTCCCAAGGACGATGTAGAAGGTATGGCGCAGCAACTCTTCGGCATGGGCGTGAACCACTCTTCCAACACTTCCCGCACTCCAGGCATACTTCGAGCATACTCGTGGATCGTTGCTGCAACTGCGTGCTCCTTACGCACGTTCCGAAAGTCCCAATCCGCCCGTGTAAAGTTCTGCTTTTTCCGAGACTGTTGACCGGGCGCTTCCACGTCGGATTTTTATACAGCCAGTACTACGGTCGGCAAAACGTTTCTTCTAAAACGGAGCAACTCGGTGCAAATCTAGGTGGTGCCGAACCAAACTTTTTGAGCTTGGACGGCGCTGTGCTCATCGCGTAAATGCCCGTAGGTGCGCATGGCGAGCGCTCCGCCGTCACGATGCCCAAGCCACCGGGATACTGTAGGAATATCCACCCCGGCCTCAATACATGTAGTGGCGAAGAGGTGGCGAAGGTCATGGTGTGTAATTCGGGCCATCCCGACTTTTTTGGCGGCGGAGTCCATCGCCTTTTGTGCTTCACGAAGGAGGAGCACGCGTGCCTCTTGCGGCTCATCACTGCGTTTTG
>JAYUWZ010000123.1:0-4606 GCA_043753265.1 Verrucomicrobiaceae bacterium | reverse complement strand
CGGCCGGGGCAGGTGTTTTCATATCAGAGGCGATCATTCATTGTCTCATGCTGGGGGAAAGGGTGTCAGCCTTTGCGACCGTCGTGAAACTCATCGAGGCAGCAAAACATGTTCAAAAGACACGGTTTCCGGAGCGAGTAGAAGACCTGGGTGCCGCGCCGCTCGTCTTTCAGAATGCCTACATTGCGCAGCACCGCGAGGTGATTCGAGACGGTGGACATATCGAGCCCGAGCAGTGCCGTCAGGTCGGCCACGCATTGTTCGCCGTCGGTCACGGCGTCCACAATCAGCAGGCGGTTTGGGTTGCTCAACGCCTTAAAAACCTCCGACGCCTGCCGGAAGTCCGCAGCCGTTTTTGGTTTTACGGTCTTGCATGCAGCTTTCACGCTTGGATACTTTGCCAATTTGCCAAATAGGTCAAGTGAAGTTGCGGTGGTCACGGGATTTTTCGCCATGCGGAATTGACACATCGGTAAATCTCGATACGAGTTTTTCCGATGCAAAGCGCCATTGCCCTTGCCCATGCCCTCGCGGATGAAACGCGATGGAGGATTGCCTGCCTGGTGGCGGACGACGCCCTGTGCGTGTGCGAGCTCGCGGACATACTGAACCTTCCGCAATCGACCCTCTCGAGCCACCTCCAGGTCATGCGCAAAGGCGGGCTGGTCACCGCCGAGCGATCGGAGAAGTGGGCGTATTACAAGCTCAGCGCCGAAATCCTGCCGGTTTGGCGGGCCATGCGCTCCGTCGCGGACGGCGATGCCGCTGGCAATCGAGTCCTGGCGGGCGACCGCAAGCGAGCCGTGTCGCGGCTCTCGCTACGAGGCCAGAGCGAGTGCAAAGGACCACGCAAGAGCATTCCCCCTGTGAAGCCTGCCCGACGCCGCGCGTTGAGCGCGAAGTAGGCGAAGTTTCGACACCCACCCACACACACCACACCCATGGCAACACGCATCGGAATCAATGGCTTCGGACGAATGGGCAGGCTCGCATTTCGCGCAGGCTGGACCTGGCCCGAGATTGAATTTGTACACCTGAACGAAATCGGCGGAGACGGCATCACGTCGGCTCACCTGCTCTATTTCGACTCGGTACACGGACGCTGGGATCGAGAGGTGCGCGGGGAAGCGGACAAGCTCACCATCGACGGAAAAACCGTCACGCAAAGTCGCGAGAAGGACTTTTCCAAAGTGCCCTGGGGGGAGCTCGGAGTGGACATTGTCCTCGAAGCGAGTGGGAAATTCAGAACGCCGGAGCAACTCGACCCCTATTTCAAAGCCGGGGTGAAGAAGGTCATCGTTGCGGCACCGGTCAAGTCGGGAGCCCTTAACGTCGTCATGGGCGTGAATGACCACCTCTACGAGCCCGGCAATCATCACATCCTCACCGCAGCCTCCTGCACCACCAACTGCCTGGCACCCGTGGTGAAGGTCATCCACGAGGGAATAGGCATCAAGCATGGCATGATCACGACGATTCACGACATGACCAATACGCAGTCGATCCTCGACACCCCGCACAAGGATCTGCGGCGTGCCCGGGCTTCGAGCCTCTCGCTCATCCCGACCTCCACCGGATCCGCGACAGCCATTGCGCTCATCTTTCCTGAGTTGCTCGGCAAGCTCGATGGCGTGGCGGTTCGTGTTCCTTTGGTGAACGCCTCGCTTACGGACTGCGTGTTCGAAGTCTCGCGAAAGACAAGCGTGGAGGAGGTGAACGCCCTTTTGAAGGCGGCGGCTGACGGCCCGCTTCAAGGAATCCTTGGATACGAAGAAAGGCCGCTCGTCTCCGTGGATTACAAGGACGATCCGCGTTCCTCCATCATCGACGCGCCCTCCACCATGGTCACCAACGGGACACAGGTCAAAATTCTCGCGTGGTATGACAACGAGTGGGGCTACGCCAATCGCTATGCGGAGCTGGCGCGCAAAGTGGCCCAGTCCCTTTGATTTCCCGTCATGGGCACCACCGCCGAAAACCCGGAAGCCGCGAAGGATGGCGTGCGCAACTACGCAATCGTCACCCTCGCCTATTGGGCCGACACCCTGGCCGACGGCGCGATCCGCACGCTGGTGCTCTTTTATTTTTACCAGCTCGGTTATTCGGCCCTGCAAGTCGCATCGCTGTTCCTGTTCTACGAAGTCTTTGGCATCGTTACGAATCTCTGCGGCGGTTACCTCGGTTCGCGCTTCGGCTTGAAGAGCACGCTTTTCATGGGCCTCGGCACGCAAATCGTCGCTCTAGCCATGCTCGCGCTGCTGCCGTCGGGCGCGCTGCCCGTGGCCTATGTGATGGCCTCGCAAGCGCTCTCCGGCATCGCCAAGGACCTCACGAAGATGAGCAGCAAAAGCGCTGTGAAACTCATCGCCGGCGACAGCCAGGGACGCCTCTATAAATGGGTCGCATTGCTCACGGGCAGCAAGAACGCACTGAAAGGCGTGGGCTTCTTTCTGGGCAGCCTCATGCTCTCGACGCTTGGCTTCCAGGCATCCGTCTGGAGCCTCGCGGGCCTCGTTGCGTTCGCCCTGGTCCTTGCTGCGATGCTCATGCGCGGCGGACTCGGCACAGCCAACAAGAAAGCGAAATTCGGCCACATGTTCTCCCGCAATCGCGCCGTGAACATGCTCGCCATGGCCCGGCTCTTCCTCTTCGGCGCGCGGGATGTTTGGTTTGTCGTGGCTGTGCCGGTGTTTCTTTCCTCCGTGCTCGGCTGGAAATTCTGGCAGGCGGGCGGGTTCATGGCGCTATGGGTCATCGGCTACGGAGCTGTGCAAGCCTCCGCGCCCGCGCTCATCCGCCGCAAGACCGCGGAAGGCCAGCACCAGCCGGACGGCCACACCGCCACCTGGCTGGCTTTTATCCTCGCCTTGTTCCCCGCCCTCATCGCTGCAGCGCTGCACTACCAGGTCAATGCCACCCTCGCCGTTGTCGTGGGTCTCATCCTTTTCGGCATCGTCTTCGCGCTCAACTCCGCGGTCCATTCCTACCTCATTCTCGCCTACACCGACCACGACAAGGTCGCGATGAACGTGGGCATCTACTACATGGCAAACGCATGCGGCCGTCTGGCTGGAACCATCCTTTCCGGCCTGCTCTATCAGATCGGCGTGAGCCACGGCGCTACTCACGGAGGACTCGTCTGGTGCCTGCTCGCCTCCACCGCGTTCGTGCTCACCGCAGCCTTGCTGTCGCTCGGGCTTCCGGGCCGCAAGCCATCAGCCCCCGTAGAGACTTGATTTTGTTGCGACCGTAAAACAGCGCACGAGATGGAGCGCGCAAGAGCCCATTTTCCAATTTGGAATATGGTAAATGTTCTGGGCCGCATGCACTGCGGGAACGGTCGCGAGCCGGTCCGTTTAACGCTCCCACAAGGCCCCGGATGAGCAGGCACGGGAAATCCAAAATAAGCGGTACGGGATTCAATGCATCTCCAAAGATAGGCGGGTCATTTCCCGGGAGGAAGGATTGCATATCCAGCCCCTTTGATCGTGTGGATGAGCTTTACGGGAAAGCCGCCGTCCACCTTTTGCCGAAGCCGCATCATGAGCACCGCTATGAAGTTGTCTCTCGGAGCTTCTGTCTCGTGCCAAAGGAGATTGAGCAATTCAGACGCCGGAACTGCTTTGCCTTGGGCTCTCACGAGGTGCTCCAGGGCGATGAACTCGCGATCGGTAAGCGGCACTGCCTGCCCCGACCGGAAGACCCGGTGGCGTGCGCAGTGTAGCACGAGATCCTCGATTTCCAGGCAATCCCCTGCTTTCCGCGCCTGCCTCCGGGATAGCGCATGAAGTCGAGCGGCCAACTCGGCGAGAACGATTGGCTTTACCAAACAATCGTCGGCGCCGAATCGCAAGGCCTCGATCCGCGCCTCGGGTTGCCGATCCGCAGTGAGAGCCAGTATAGGCGCGGTGATGTGCGTACGGCGGAGACGCTTGAGAAGGTCCAGCCCGCTCGCGCCATCGAGCTGGAGGTCGAGAACGATGGCGTCGTAGGGAGAAGCCGCGGCGCGATCCAGCGCATCGTTCGCAGTGGAAGCGACCTCCACCACGAGAGACTGACTCTTGAGCGCAAAACGAGCCTGCTTTGCGAATTGAGCATCGGCGTCTACGATGAGGAATCGCATGATGGGTTGAACTGCAAGTTGGGGTCGGGAGTCATTGCGCGAGGGGTATTTCAAGACTCCGGCGTGGTTGAGGAGCGCGCACCAACACCCCGGCTGGCGAGCGTGGAAGCCTCAGGCGAAAAGTGGTCCAATCAGGGCCGGAGCTTTCCAAGGATAGCTCCCCGCCATGGGCGCGCGCGAGTTCCCGGCTCAGGCTGAGGCCGAGCCCGTGGCCCGGCGAGATGGCGGAGTTGTCCCCACGGAAGAACCGCTCGAAAAGCCGGGGCCTGTGCTCGGGAGCGATACCTGGCCCGGTATTGGACACGGCCATGTCCCAGAATTCCCCTTCTGCGGATAGCCGCACGCGAATCACTCCATTGGCGTGATTATATTTTACCGCGTTGCTCAGGAGATTCAGCAGGATCTGGGTGACATAGCGCGCATCCACCAATTCCAGCGCTTCGGGAGGGAGTGCGACGTCGAAACGAATGCCGTGATCCTCAG
>JAYUWZ010000122.1:0-2062 GCA_043753265.1 Verrucomicrobiaceae bacterium | reverse complement strand
GGGCAATCTGGGTAGACTGCATCCCGACAGGGATTGGGTGAATGCAGGCGGCCACCCCCACGATAAAGAAAAGGTTTAAAATATTGCTCCCAAGGACGGTCCCGCGTCCGATGTCGTCGTGGCCGCGAAATTTCGAAACTATCGTGGTGGCCAGTTCAGGCATGGATGTTCCCAACGCTACGACGGTGGCGCCAATAATGAAGGAGGGGATGCCAAAGGCCAGTGCCAGGTCCTGCGCTCCCTTCACAATCAAGCTGCCTGAACCCACCAGAAAAGCGAGGCCTGCACACCCCGCCAGGATGAAGCGCCATTTGCTGATGAGGTGTGTGGCTGGCTCTGCCGCCCGGCGAACCCGCAGGGCCTCGGAGATTACTGCGGACACCCAGACCAAAAAGCAAAGGAGCATGAAGGTCCCGTCCGCTCGTGAGATGCTCCCATCCCAAGCGAGAGTCCCAGCAATCACAGGGGCAAGGAGTGCCACGATGTGGTCGCGCCGGCCACCCGTGGACGGTTGGCGGACGGGCGCGATGCATAGGGAAATGGCTAGAATCAGCGCGACATTCACCACATTGCTACCCAAGGCGTCTCCGAGTGAAATTTCCGGTGTTCCGGCGAGTGCGGACCCGATGGCCACGGAAAGCTCCGGGCTGGAGGTGGCGAATGCCGCAATCGTGGTCGCAACGATGGAGGCAGGAATACGCGCCCAATGCGCGATGCTGATGAGTGAGCGGACAAACAACTCACCACCGATGCCTGCGCATACAATACCCAGCAACAGTGAAAGGTAGGGATCCATACGGTTCCTGAACGAATACAATCCACGATGCTTGGGCAAGCGCCACTGGCCGGCGTTTCGGCAAGTGAAGCCGAATTTGCTCCATCGGTCCCTGAGTATCTGCATCCTCTCGCGATGCACGTGCTTTTCGTTCACAAGAATTTCCCCGCCCAGTTTGGGCACCTGGCGCAGTTGCTCATCAAACAGGAGGGGTGGCGGTGTGAGTTTGTCTCGGAGCTGGAGGATGCCGTGGTGGGGGGCATTCAGCGGCACCAATACAAGCCGGAGGGTGGAGCACGGCAGACCACGCATTTTTTGTCGCGCACGTTTGAAAATGCGGTGGCGCATGCGCAGGGGGTGTATGAGCGGTGCCGAAAGGTGGACCGGCCGGACTTGGTGGTGGGACACAGCGGGTTTGGATCCACGCTGTTTCTTTCCGAGCTGTGGCCGGGCGTGCCGGTTGTGAATTACTTCGAGTACTACTATCATGCGCGGAACTCGGACCTGGATTTTCGCCCCGAGTTTCAACCACCGGATTTACACTTTTTGAGAGCGCGGGCGCGGAAT
Source organism: Verrucomicrobiaceae bacterium (assembly GCA_043753265.1). Lineage (GTDB taxonomy): Bacteria > Verrucomicrobiota > Verrucomicrobiia > Chthoniobacterales > Chthoniobacteraceae > SXWH01. Next base: position 720 of record JAYUWZ010000122.1, on the reverse strand, counting down.
GCGATGATCCTGCTCGACCTGCAGAATTGCACCGTGGGCTATTCCCCAACGCACTGGCAGCATTCCCTTTTTCCCGCCGAGTATCGCAGCAAGATCGAGGTGATTCACGATGGGGTGGATTGTTCATTGTGGCGTCGTAATCCCAGCGTGCGCCGGATGATTGCGGGACGAGAGATTCCGGAGGGAATGCGCGTGGTGACGTATGTCTCCCGGGGCTTGGAAAGCATGAGGGGGTTTGATGTGTTTATGGAGACTGCCGCGAAGATTGCCGCGCAGCGGGCCGACGTGGTGTTTGTGGTGGTGGGCTCGGACAAGATTGCCTATGGAGGCGACGCGATGCACACAGGCGGCAAGTCGTTTCGCGAACATGTGCTGTCGCAGGGGGACTACGATCTTTCGCGTTTCATTTTTACGGGGCGGGTGCCGATTGCGGAGTTGGTGGATATTTTCTCACTCAGCGATCTGCACATTTATCTTACCGTGCCATTTGTGCTTAGCTGGTCCCTGCTGAACGCCATGGCGTGCGGATGCACAGTGCTGGCGAGCGACACGGAACCGGTACGCGAAGTCGTGGAACACGAGCGCACAGGATTGATGGCACCCTTTGCGGATCGCGATGCGCTGGCGTTGGAAGCCCTGCGCGTGCTGGCGGCACCGGAGGAATTTCGAACCACGCTGGGGAGCGCTGCGAGGGCGCTTGTGGAGGAGCGCTATGCGCTG
>JAYUWZ010000121.1:0-4611 GCA_043753265.1 Verrucomicrobiaceae bacterium | reverse complement strand
CGACGACGGCAAAACGAAAGGCTTCCTCACCATGCTCCTGGGCCAGGCTCACAGGCTCGGCGTCGCGGAGAAGTCGCTGGGTGGGGCGGTGAAGGGGTAATTTAAAACCGCTATATGCAACGCGGTCACCGGTTCGGATGTCGGTGACCGCGATTGCGAATGATCAACCATGGCTGATATAACGCCAAAAACGGATCCAGCGCCTGGGGCGAGTGTGGCTTCCGCGCCGAAGCTTGAGCAGGGCACGTATGAAATTTTGCGTGCGCGGATGAATGCGCAGGGGGCGGATTTGCGTGCGCGGCTGGCGAAGCTGAATGCGGCGCGGCAGGAGGTCTTTGGCGCGATCCAGACCGCGCTGGTGGCCACCGAGAGGCTGACGACGGAGAACAACTGCACGCCGCGCGACATGCGGCAGATTGGGGGCGGGAAGTTTATCTTCGGCTACAATGTGCAGCTCGGCCTGCGCAGTGAGACGCACGTGAACGACGTTTTCGCGCTGTACGAATATCGCGATCGCGGCTTTCACGCGCTGCCGCTCGGCCAGCTTGCGGACCCGCAGTTTGAGGCCGATTTCAAATCGCTCTACCGCTACTACAAAGGCACGTACCTTTCACGCCTCGCACGGCCAGAACCGCATCTATTCATGGAGTTTCGGGTCGGCAAAAGCGCGACCGACGTCAAGAAATTCAAGTGGCTCTGCACGGGCAGCGACCTGAATTACCTCGGCAACCGTTTCGACCACGAAAACCTGCCGCCGCCGCAGCACGAGTTTGAATGGAAGCGCTGCCACCGCGACCAGCATCGCGCCGGGCAATTCCCGCACATCAGCATTGAGGATCGCGTTTTCGTCGAGTGTCTCAACGGCGACCTCACGGTGAAGGTCGAGGACAACACGGCCTCCGGCGAGGGAATCTACAGCGAGCCTGTGGAGCAGCGCGACCAGACGCTCGACGATGCGGAGATCCACTACGCGATTGTCGAAAATCTTATCCTGCTTCGCATCCGGCCCTACCAGGAAAAGAAGGCGCGGCATTTGATCTTCAATCAAAAGCTGCGCGAGGTCCGCCGCATCGACGCCATCGAGACATCGTGCGTGCTGCTCCCGGACGGCCACGGCGTCATCCACCCGCGCGGCTACTATCTGCAAAGCGGCGAGCGGAAGGAATTCGAGACCGGGCTCGAGGGGCTCAGCTTCCACCGGCGCATCGTATCGCCCAATGGCGAGGATACGCTTTTCATCTTCCTGGAGCACGAGGGCGGCAACTACGTGCTGCTGAGCTACAACGTCATCGCGCGCGAATGCCGCACGCCGATCATCTGCCACGGATTCTCGCTGTTTGAGAATGGCGAGATGGCGGTCTTTTCCGCGTCGCCCGAGCCGCAACGGCACCACGTGGTGCAAATCTGGCAGACGCCCTACGTGGGCGCGGACTGGCAGCCGCCCTCGAAGAGCGACAACTACCTTTTCAAAATCGGCAACCCCGACATCGTGCGAGCGATGGCCGAGTGCGGCGAAGTGCTCTCGCTGCTCGACAAGAACGACAGCTACGCGGGGCTGTATCTCGATCTCGTCAAGCACACCACCGACATTCTCGACACCTACCACTGGCTCGACCGAGAGGAGGCCGCGGACTTGCGGACACCGCTCGCAGCGGTAAAGGAGGCAGCCAGCGCAGCGCTCGCGGAATTCGACAAGGTTGTCGCCATCCGCCGCAACACGGCGAGCGAGTCGCAGCGCGTGGTGGGAAAGGCGAACGGCATCCTCAAGGCGCTGCCCACGCAGGCCTTCGATCAGATCGGCCATTTCGTCGCCCGGCTTGCGGAGATGCGCGCGGTGCGCGGGGAACTGATTTCGCTCAAGGAACTCCGCTACGTCGACACCGCGCTCGTGGATACCACCGAGCAAGCCGTGGTAACCGCCACGGGCGCGCTCGCTGAGCGCACGGTGGGTTTCCTGCTCGCACCACAGTCCCTCGACCCGCTCCGTCTGCGTGTCACCACACTGAAGGAAGCAGTGCCCGTGCTGCCCAAAGTGACGGAGGCGCAAAAGCTGGAGGATGAAATCACTGGTGCTGCGCGCGACTTGGATTTGCTCGTGGAGACGGTGAGCAATCTCAAGATCGCCGACGCCACCGAGACCACGCGCATCATTGAGGACGTGTCGTCCATCTACGCCGTGCTCAACCAGGCCCGCGCAGGATTGCGCGCGCGTCTGCGCGATTTGCGCGGCACGGAGGCGGTGGCGGAATTTGCCTCGCAGCAGCGCCTGATCGACCAGGCACTCGCAAACTATCTCGACCTCAGCGTCACGCCCGAAAAGTGCGCGGAATTTCTGAACCGCCTCATGGTGCAAATCGAGGAACTTGAGGCTCGGTTCTCGGACTTCGATGAATTTGTGGAGCAGCTCGCGGAGAAGCGCACCGCGTTTGCCGGTGCCTTCGAATCGAGAAAGCTGGAACTCATCGAGGCCCGCAACCGCCGCGCGAATGGCTTGATGGCCGCCGCCGAGCGCATCCTCAAAGGCATCAAGAACCGCGCCGACCATATGGCGGGGCTCGACCTCATCAACGCGTATTTCGCGAGCGACATGATGGTCGAGAAAGTGCGCGACCTCATCGCGCAATTGCTCGACCTGGGAGATACGACGAAGGCCGACGACTTGCAGAGCCGGCTGAAGACCATCCGCGAGGAGGCGGTGCGCCAGCTCAAGGATCGGCAGGATCTTTTTGCAGGCGGCGACGACGCCATCCAGCTCGGACGCCACCGGTTCCTCGTCAATACCCAGGAGCTGGAGCTCACCATCGTCCCGCGCGGCACCACGATGTGCCTGCACATCACCGGCACCAATTTTTTCGAGCCCATCATCGAGGAGGCATTCACCGCCACACAGCCTGTATGGGCGCTGGAGACCGTGGCGGAAACCACCGACGTCTACCGCGGCGAATGGCTCGCGTGGTCTGTGCGGCGCACACTTTCAAGCACCGCCAAACGCGCGGAGGAGGAAGTCCTCGCCGCCGTGCGCGAGTGGATTGCGACACAGATCGGCATCGGCTATGTGAAGGGCGTCCACGATCTCGACGGTGCGAAGATCCTTGGTGCAATCCTGGAGATGGAGGCCGGCCTGGGCCTGCTGCGATTTACGCCCCGCGCCCGAGTGCTCGCCGCCCTAGCGTGGCGCGATGTGCGCGACGACGAACGCGCACGGCTCACGGGAAAGTTGCGCGGGTTTGGAGAGGTGCGGCGCGCCTTTCCGGGTCGCACGCTGCCGCAGGGCGCACTGGCGGAATTGGAATCGCTCATTTCCGACTATGCGAAGGCGCATGCGCCGGAAGCGGTGACGGCCGGTGAGGCTGGAGTCCTTTACGCCGATGCCGCCGCCTACCTCGCGGAGGTGCTCGCAGGCGATGGCGAATTCGCCGTATCCATCGAGGCCGCCAAGCAGGCCGAGGCATTCGAGACGCATGTCGTCGAACACAACCTTGGCACCGTGCTCACCACGGCGCGCAAGGCGGTCGAGACCGACACTGCTGCCGCATTTGCGCTGCTCCATGAATGGCTTTCCGCCTTTGCCGCCACCCATGGCGGTGGCGTCCCCGGGTATTTGCTGGAGGCCGCGTGGCTGCTGCTGCGTGGCTCCACGAGCGGCGCGCTCGGCGTGGCCATTGCCCGCGATCTGGATGGCATCATGGGGAGCCATCCGCGCATCTCTGGCGGAAAACTCGCGCTCAATTACCTCGATTTCACCGCGCGCATGCGCGCGCACGAGCAGAACATCGTGCCGCTTTACGAGCGCTTCGTCGCGATGAAGCGCGAGATGCTGGAGAAGGCGCGCACACGCCTGAAGCTCGATGGATTCAAGCCCAAGGTGCTCACGAGCTTCATCCGCAACAAGCTCATCGACTCCGCGTACCTGCCGCTGCTCGGCGACAATCTCGCCAAGCAAATCGGTGCCGCGGGCGATGCAAAGCGCACCGATCGCATGGGCCTGCTGCTGCTCATCTCGCCACCCGGCTACGGCAAGACCACGCTCGTGGAATACATCGCGAGCCGCCTCGGCATCGTGTTCATGAAGATCAACGGCCCCGCCATCGGCCACCGCGTGACCTCGCTGGATCCCGCCGAGGCGCCCAATGCCGCCGCACGCGACGAGATGGAGAAGCTCGGCCTCGCCTTTGAGATGGGCGACAACGTGATGATCTGCCTCGACGACATCCAGCATCTCAACGCGGAGTTTTTGCAAAAATTCATCTCCCTCTGCGACGGCTCCCGCCGCATCGAGGGCGTGTGGCGCGGCCAGTCGAAGACCTGGGACCTGCGCGGCAAAAAAGTCGTCGTAGTCATGGCCGGCAACCCCTACACCGAGAGCGGCGAGAAATTCAAAATCCCCGACATGCTCTCGAACCGCGCCGATACGTACAATCTCGGCGACGTCGTGGGCGCGCACGCCGACTCCTTCCGCTCCAGCTATCTCGAAAACGCCGCGGGCTCTAATCCCACGCTCGGCCGCCTTGCGGGCCGCTCGCAGAAGGATGTGCTCACTGTCATCAATATCGCCGAGACGGGCAGCACCGAGGGCGCGGATTTCGAGAGCAACTGGTCTCCCGAGGAGCA
>JAYUWZ010000120.1:0-4615 GCA_043753265.1 Verrucomicrobiaceae bacterium | reverse complement strand
GGATGTATTCCGGCGAATTGAGGAAGCAGTAGCTCGCGCAATGAATCGGCACGAGTCCCTTGCCCTCCTTCACAAAGTCCACAATCGCCTTTTCCTGCGGCGGGTTAATCTTCTCCCAGTTCGCGTAGATCGCGAGCACGTCGTACCTCTCGAGGTTCGCCGGGTTCAGATCACTGAGCTTGTCGGAATATGTGAGATTGATGCCGCGCGGATGCAGTGCAGGCAGCGCCTGGAAGAATCGCTTGTCCGGCACATGATGCCCATCGTCACCGAGGAAGAGGACCTCGAGACGGCCGGTTTCATCGGCATGGACGAAGGCCGTGAGGAGCACGGCGAGAAGAAAGAAGATGCGTTTCATGGTGTTGGACGGGAAAAAGCCGACGCGGGAGACAACCCGTGCCAGGGCGGAAACCAAAGTAAATACCCCTATCCGCCCTCCACGTCCAACCCATCCGAGTCCACATCTCCGCAAAGTTGCGTGTCACTTCTCCACGTTTCACCTCTCACGCATGACCGTCCCATTATCCCCTTGAGGTTTCCTTCCGGGTGGACCTATATCCCCCTGTGTCCCCACACAAACCCACAGCGCCGTCCCAAAACATGGCTGCCGAGGAAAAGGCAGCATGGCTCGCCACGTTCCCGGAGCTGAACCCGAATCCCATCGTAGAGGTGGATGTGACGGCGGGCGTGATCTATTACATCAATCCAGCGGCGCACCAGCTTTTCCCCGATTTGGAATCGAGAGCACTCGGGCATCCGTTTCTCACAGGACTCGAATTTGTCGCGGCCACGCTGGCCGAAGGTTCCATAGCCGTGGTTCGCCGGGAGGTGCTGGTGGGCAGCCAGCATTACGTCCAAAACATCAGCTTCGTGCAACAGCTTGGGAGGCTTCGCATCTACAGCACGGATATCACCGACCGGAAGATTGCGGAAACCCATGCCGAGGAATTCGCCACCGCCACGCTGTCGGTGCAGGCTGCGGAATTGCGAAGGGCCAACGAGGCCCTCGAGCGGAGCAACGTGGAGTTGCAGCAATTTGCCTACATCGCCTCGCACGATCTCCAGACGCCCCTGCGAACCATCAGCGGTTTCGTCCAATTGCTCCAGTTAAACTACTCGGACAAACTGGACGATCAGGGCCAGGACTGGATCAGGCGCACCATCCAGGCCTGCGAGCAAATGCACACGCTCATCCGCGATGTGCTCGCGTATTCGCGGGTCGACGCAAAGGCGGTGCCCTTTCAGCCCGTGAAGCTGAGCCAGGTCTTTGCGGATGCCGCGACCGCGCTGGATTCAACGATTCGCGAGCTGGGCGGCCGCGTCACCAGTGGCGACCTGCCCGTGGTCATGGGGGATCGCTCACAGCTCGTGCAGTTGATGCAAAACCTCCTGGGCAACGCCCTCAAGTATCACGGCGGCGAGCAACCTCGCGTGCATGTTTCCGCCCTGCTCAAGGGGGTGGACTGGGTGATTACCGTGCGCGACAATGGCATCGGTATTGCTTCAAAGCATCACGACAGAATTTTCGAGATCTTCCGCATCTGCATACCCAGCAGGAATATCCCGGGACCGGAATAGGTCTCGCGGTGTGCCGCCGAGTGGTGGCCCGGCATGGCGGGAGGATCTGGGTGGAATCTGAAGTGGGAAAAGGCAGCACTTTCCGCTTCACCATCCCTGAAAAGTCGACTCAACACTCATGAACCCATCATTGGCAAACAGCAGGCCCGTGGAAATCCTGCTCGTGGAAGACAACGAAAACGACGTAATCCTGACCCAGGAGGGCTTCAAGCGCTCCAAGCTGGTCGTCAATCTGCACCACGTATGCGATGGCGAGGAATGCATGGCCTACCTGCGCAAGGAGGGCAAATATTCCGGTGCCGCGACGCCCGACATCATTCTGCTCGACCTCAATATGCCGCGCATGGATGGCCGGGAGGTGATGGCCGAGATCGCCGGCGACGAACGGCTCTGCCACCTGCCGGTGATCATCCTCACCACCTCCGCCGAGGACTCCGAGATTCTCAAAATGTACAAGCTGCGATGCAGTTCCTACATCGTAAAACCGGTGAGCTTCGCAAACTTCATCCCCGCAATCCAATCGCTCGCCAACTACTGGTTCACCGTGGTGGTGCTGCCGCCAGTGATGGTCGCTGAGGGGTAGAGCGATCGCCGAAAGTCATTTTCGGCTGAATGCTACGCCAGCACGAATTTCCCCCTCACGACATCGATTCCATCACCTGTGCCGTGCGAGACCCGGGTGGCGGTGGCGTGGGAACATCTTGAGGCAGCTTTGCCACGATCTCTTCGCTGATTCCGATCTCCTCAATGAGCAACCGCTGCCGCGCTTCATGGTCGATCGGCTCCGAGGAAGTGGTGCCGTCCGCGTGGATGGCCGCCCGCTTTCCAAATCCCGCGCCAATCACCGTATCGCCACGATTGGCGCGGATGCTCAGTTCGTAGTTGAAAGGGCTCCATGCGCGGGTCGCCTCGTAGCGCCGCGCAAATTCCCCAGGCTCCGTGCCGATGTACTCCAGCCTGCAATCGAACCCATCGAGCTGGTGCAGTGGCCGCCACGCGATGGACCAGCGCCCATCGCGGCGCGTGCAGCGCAATCCGCGTGCGGGATGCGCGATCACGGTATCCTCCCCGCGAAGGGGCAGCGGTTCACCGTGAATCATGGAGGCATCCACGAGATAGCGTTCCTCTCCGAAGTTGACGATCACCGTCCCGTGGTTCGGCGGCAGATTCGGGGCCGCAAGCATGGTGGCGACCCCGCGTTGCGCGCGAAATCCCAGCGCGTGGAGCAGTGTGTGCAGCGCGCCCGCTCCGGACCAGCATGTGCCTCCCGTTCCATGGCGCAGCCAGTTGGTAAAAAACTGCGCAGACGATGTCCCGGGAAAGGGCTCTACAGACCCGCGTCTCACGTGGATGAGCTTCAGGATGTTATCGAAGGGCACGCGCTGGCACCACGCTGCATAGAGGATCTGAAGTGCTTCAAAGGACGGTTCCGGTCGTTCTGAAAAATCCAGCCGCGCGAGGATTTGCTCAATGAGATCTTCGCCCAGCACTTCCTCCGGCACAGTTATGTCGATGGCATTCACTCCGGCGCACGATGGCCATTGCCTGGAGCTCTTGCAAGAATGCGCGCTACTTTCCCTGCTCGATTGGTTACAAAAAAAGGGGCGTCTTCACTTGGGGGACGCGCTTTGCCGAATCTTCATTTGGCGGCAATGTTCCAGCAAGGTTCTGCGATCATATTCCTCCCAATCCAAGCTGGCAGCGAATCGCCCGGGAAATATCGTGCAGGGTATGACCGAATTGCAGCGGACGCCAAACGGGAGGTTTTCCGTTGCATGCCTTCGCTGCCAGCTTGGGCCTTTTATCCCTATAGGTGCATTGCCCCACATAGCGAAAGGAGCATGCAATTTTACGCCAGTTTTTGGAGTGCGGCAGCCCTCTGCCGCTTTGGATGGTGGAAGGAGATTTGGGTGGTTGGTAGGGAATACCCTCCGGATTTCACCCGAGCAAACAACCAAACCGCCCTTCGCGCACCATTCAAAGTGCCAGAGGGCAGGTGCACTCCAAGAGCTGGCGCAGACGATGAAGTGCATTCCCTGTCCTTGCGCCGTTCTTCTCAAATCACACCTCGCACGCAGGCACCCGGCGGCACTCCTTGACAACCCCTCACCACGCCGCCAACTTCCGCGCCCTTTTTCCATGAGTCTCATCGTTCAGAAATACGGCGGCACCAGCGTCGGGAATCCCGAGCGCATCAAGAATGTCGCGCGCCGCATCATCGAAACCCAGGAGCAGGGTCACCGCGTGGTGGCCGTGGTCTCCGCCATGAGCGGCGTGACGGATAATCTCATCCGCCTCGCCCGCGAGTGCTCGCCCAATCCCGAGGAGCGCGAGATGGATGTACTGCTCGCCACGGGCGAGCAGACGACCATCGCGCTGACGGCGATGGCGATCAACGCGATGGGGAAAAAGGCGATTTCCCTCACCGGAGCCCAGGCGGGTATCGTGACGGATGGCGTGCATACCAAGGCGAAGATCGCCGACCTCACGCCCAAGCAGCTCAAGCAATTCCTCGATGAGGGCTACATCTGCATCGTCGCGGGCTTCCAGGGCGAGACGAAAGACAAGCGCATCACCACGCTCGGGCGCGGCGGCAGCGACCTCACAGCCATCGCCATCGCGGCAGCGGTAAAGGCGGACCTGTGCCAGATTTTTACCGACGTGGACGGCGTCTACACTTGCGACCCGCGCATCGTTCCCACCGCCAGGAAGATCGACGAAATCAGCTTCGACGAAATGCTGGAGATGGCCTCCAGCGGCAGCAAGGTCATGCAGAGTCGCAGCGTCGAGTTTGCCAAGAAATTTGGCGTCGTTTTTGAAGTCCGCAGTTCGTTCAACCACAATTCAGGCACCATCGTGAAAGAAGAAACCAAGAGCATGGAGGCCGTGGTCGTCCGCGGCATCAGCATCGAAAAAAACCAGGCAAAAGTCACCGTCCGCGCAGTGCCGGACCGGCCGGGCGTTGCCGCCCAGGTGTTCACCGCCGTCTCGGATGCGGGCATCATCATCGACATGATCGTGCAAAACGTCTCGCACG
>JAYUWZ010000119.1:0-2067 GCA_043753265.1 Verrucomicrobiaceae bacterium | reverse complement strand
GTTGCTCCGATGTATAGCGCCGTGTTTCTGGTGTTGGTGACCATATAGACGGTGAGTTCGTTCACGGTTGGAGGGGGGGCGTTTGGTGCTGGATTATGAAGTGAGGGTATGCTTTTCCCGGCGAGTCTTTTGAGTTTCGACGGGATCCTTCAGTCGCTTAAAGCTCCCTCAGGATGACAGTGGTTTTGGGATGGGATTAGGGGAGTGGTGTTTGAAAATCAGTTTCTTAATGAGAGGCAATTTTGAGAGCGACTTTGGCTAAAGGGATGTGGATTTGCCGAGGCTTTGCGGTCGCACTTATTTTCCGGCTCCGTAGAGGTCTGCTTCTTTGTGAAAGCCGTCTTTCACCACGGTGTCGCGCATGTTGTCTTTGTGCACGGCGATGATGTCGACCTGCACGGTGGGGACTTGCACCTGGCCGTTGTCGTAAGTGGTGTTGGTCACGACGGGTTTGAGTTTTGCGACGTCGACTGACACTTCGGCGGCGCGCTCTGCGAGTTGCTTCAGGGGTTTGTAGATGGTCATGGTCTGCTCTCCCCTCAGGATCCTTCGGCAGGCTTCGAGGTCGGCGTCCTGGCCGGTTACCAATACTTTGCCGGCGAGCTTTTGCTCGATGAGTGCGGTGATGGCCCCGCCAGCGGTGCCGTCGTTGCTGGCGAGGATTGCGTCGAGGCCTGCGTCGCCGGCCTTGGTCAGCGCGGACTGGGCGATTTTCTTTCCGTTCTCCGGTTTCCAATCCTCGGCCCAATCCTCGAACACGATTTCCAACTGGCCGTTTTCCATGAACGGTTTGAGCGACGTGTCCTGTCCCTGCTTGAAGAGGCGCGCGTTGTTATCGGTGGGGGCTCCGTAAATGCGGGCGATGCGTTTCTTCGGGCCCCCCGCCTCTGCTCCCGCCGGAAAGAGGCGCTCTATGAGGAATTTGCCCTGCTGCTCGCCGACTTTTACGTTATCGAAGGTGAAGTAGAGGTTCAGGTCGCACTTTTTAATCAGGCGGTCGTAGGCAGCTACCGGGATTCCCATTTTGTGCGCCTCCTCCACGGCCTTGCTCATGGCGTCGCCATTGTGCGGCGCGATCACCAGCACATCGATGTCCTGCGCGAGCAGCGAGTTGCAATCGGTGATTTGCTGCACGTCGTTGCTATTGGCGGCGAGAACGATTACCTCCGCCCCGAGCTCGCGGGCCCTGGCCACGAAGGTGTCGCGATCCCGCTGCCAGCGCTCTTCTTTGAGGGTATCGAGCGAGAGTCCGATACGCGGTTTGCGGGCGGCGCGGTTTTGCCTTGAGCCCCCCGAAGAACTGCTGTTTCCGGTGGCGGCATCCTGGTCATCGCCGCTGCCCGAGGTCGACCCGCGATTGGTGCCTGAGCCCGGCTTGTCGCGGAGCAGCACCCCCCCGAGGAGGACGCTGAGCATGCAGGAAATGATGCAGAGGGTAAGACGGAATTTCATGGCGGGAAAGGTTGGGTGGCGGGCGAGTCGTAGCGGCATGCTGGGAGATTGCCAAATGCGGAATGCGGGGGATTTTGGATGTCGCGGCTTCGCGCGTGACCTTTAATAAATAAGACGTAATGATTGCAGCACCTGTCTCTTAAAAATAGGTCATTGTTGTCGTATTAGGAGGGCAAGACATCCAGTTTTGCCCCAGCAAACGATGACTTTTAATGTGCTTGGGAATGAGGGGTAAATGTAACAAACTGAACGGTTGACGTTCATAGTCGTACCGGTGCAAATGCAGGTTGGTTGATGAATTTCGCACATTCATCTATCCATTTTTCTACTTCCGTTTCGTAACGCTCTCTCCGTCAATATTTTCGCCCTTGTGAACATCCTTCGCAGATAATCAGGCGCTCCCGTCCAAGCCTCTGGAGTCTCGTCTACCTGCTTCCTTAACCGTCCAGCACCGAACCTTCCCGGCCCTGTCACCGGGGATTATTGCCCGTCCGCACCAATGAAAACCGTCACTACCTCCGCCGCTCCTTCCACCCGTAAATCCTTTGGAATCAGCCGCAGCTTCATCGCTTCACTTTCCCGAAATCTTGCACTAGTCACCCTCGCAGCTTTTGG
>JAYUWZ010000118.1:0-4622 GCA_043753265.1 Verrucomicrobiaceae bacterium | reverse complement strand
CTCCTGCAGCCTCGCCTGCCCAAGCTGCTGGCCGAGTGGAAGGCGACCTACGACCTGGTGATTTTCAACACCGCGCCCATCCTCGCCACCGACGACACGCCCACGGTCGCCCCGAATTTCGACGGCACGCTGATGGTCATCCGCGCAAGCTTCACCAGCGCCCGCCTCACCCGCAACTCGCTAAACGCCCTCTACCAGCGCCAGGTCAACGTTCTCGGCCTCATTCTCAACTGCGTGGATACGGAGATGCCGGATTATTACTATTACCGGTACCCGAAGTACTATTCGACGTAGTCGAACACTTCTCGTCGGCGGGATGGATTGAAGGAGCAGAGGATCACGCCCTGCGCGCCACGTTACGATCTTCTCAGCTGGCCAACTCTGATTACCGGCATTACAACCCGAAAGGCGCTACGAGTAAACCGGGGGGCTCTTCTTGAAGAACTTTGTGTAGTAAGCCTCCATGTCCCCGATCGAGGTGTCTCCCAGGGCGGTGGCTTGTGCGTGGGGTGTTGAACGAACCGTAAAATCCCCCTTTGCAAGCGCCTTTTTCCAGGCTTTGGCGTTTGGGGCAAACTGCATGGCCTGGAGAACTGCAGCCTGGCGCGCAAGGGGAAGTGCAAGGCAGTCGATGCCATGCTCATCCATCTGTTTGTCGAACTTATAGTAATCGAGCCACACCCCGTAGGCATCGATTTGCTCTCCAGGTGAAAGTGCCAAAAATTCCTTCTTTGTGAGCTTAAGTTTTTTCGGTAGTTCGGGGCCCACTTGGGTCAATCCAATATACGAGCCAGTTACGCACTTTGGATCCCAAACCGATTCCATGTGAATGATGCCGGCAATCGCTGCCGGATCGACGTTGTGCGCCTCTGCGACGCTGTTTAGTGCCGCGAGGATTTGTGGCCGATCAGCCATTGGCACGCTCGCACCGGACTTGAGTTGTTTAGCCATGATTCGTTCGCTTGGTTAGTGGTTGAAATACCTCTATAATAGACATTCCACGACGCAGATGAGTGAGGCGGCAAGCACCAGCGTTCCGTCGGTTTTCAGATCCCAGGATTTTTTGCCGACCGTGTCGCCTGGAACGTTCCCTCCAATTGTCGTAAGCTTCCGTTTCGCCGCATCTACAGAGATCACAATGTCACTGTGCGTAGGCATAAAACTGCCATCAGGGACTTCTTTCTTTCCGTATTTGCCAAGCACGGTGGCAAAGGTGACGCTTTTTGAGACACCCCGCCCGGCGTTAATGATGTCCCCGACCTTTGGCACGTATGCTTTTGGATCGCGACCGAGAAACTTAGCCTTGGTCCCGGCCACCTTGGCGTCACGAATGGCCTTCACTACGTAGTGTATATGCGCTTCGTGGTAGAAGAATGCACCGCCCGCTCCGCTTTGCCTCATGATGAACGAAATGAAGGCCGAGGACCATGCAGGCCTATATGATTCGCCATCGCTGTCTTGATAAGTCGTGCGCCCGTCTATGTTCTTATTTTTGACACCGATGCGCCAGTATTCACCGACATATGCAGCGTAAGGATCCTTGGTTTCCCCTCCCTTCCCGTTATTAAAGCGTGCAAACTCGGTTAGGCATTGGGCGGCAACTTTTTCAGTGAACGTGGACATAGGCAAAGTTTTCCTAGGCAAGCCCTTCGTTAAGCAACATTTGGAATCATTTGCAAGTTATATATGCTACTCCTTGGTATTATGTATCCGGCAACGAAGCGTAGCCGGGAACCCAACGAATTAGGGGCGCGCACATTCGCGTTCATTCCTCACCCTCAAATCAAATAGCCCCAAGACCAGGCAGAGAATGTTGGCAACCCATGCATAGCGAACAGAGCTTCAGCACCAATCCGCGCTGTCGCAAATGTATAATCGCCGATCTATCCCTCCCATCGATCACGCCTCCTCCGCCTTACGATCCCCAAGCCACAGCAAATCGTAAATCATACATCGTAAATCATAAATGCCGCGCCTCACATCGCCTTCGGCGCACTCAGCACTTCCAGCGCCCGCACGCTTGCCGCAGTCCGGCTTTCCACACTGAGCTTTTGGAAAATGCTGCCCATGTGTTGTTTCACTGTCTTCTCGCTCATCTCGAGGATGATGCCGATGTCGCCGTTGCTCTTGCCCTGCGCGGCCCACAGCAGCACATCCGCCTCGCGGCCGGTGAGACCGAGGGCACGTTGCAGTGGGCCGGGCGAACTGAAATCGGGGTTGAACGAGGCACCCGCCACGGCGTCGTGGAGATTCTGCGCGACCATACCCGCGCGGGCCAGGCGTGCAGTGACGGCAGCAAGCAGGTCTTCGCGGATCACAGGCTTGGTGAGGTAGTCGTCGGCACCGTAGTTCATGCCCATGCGCACGTCGCCCTTGTCGCCGCGGGCCGTGAGGAAGATGAAGGGGATGAGCGCCGTTTCCTTGTTGTCGCGAAGCGCCTGGATGACCGCGTGGCCGTCCATCTCGGGCATCATCACATCGCAGACGACGAGTTGGGGCTTGAAAGTGGCGACCTTGGCGAGGCCCTCGCGGCCATTCGCGCCTGTCTCGACCTCATACCCCTCCATCTCCAGCAGAAGGGCGATATTCCGCCGCATGGGAGCCTGATCTTCGATCACAAGGATGCGTTGCTTTTCACTCATGGCGCAGTTGTGGCAAATCCCGGGAAAGATGACCATCAGACTTAAGTCGGATGCCCAATGGCGTTTACATCCTGTCCGCCTCACGTGGGTGCGAAGACTACCATCAGACTAAAGTCGGATATGCCTGCTGCTTATTCTGGTTTATCCATGGAGCATGACCGCACACCAGGTTCATCTCGTTCGCAAATCGTTTCTCCGTGTGGAGGAAATGGGGCACGTGGCCGCCCTCATTTTCTACCAGCGGCTGTTCGAGCTTGCGCCCGGCCTGCGCAGGCTTTTCAAGCACGACATCGAGTCGCAATCGAGGAAGCTCACCGACATCCTCGCCGCCGCGCTCTCCATGCTGGAGCGGCCCGGCGAACTCACGATCGTGCTGGAGCAACTCGGAGCGCGGCACCTTTCCTACGGCGCGGAGCCGGAGCACTACCCCATCGTCGGCCAGGCACTGCTGGACATGCTGAGCGGCGTGCTGCGCGCGGAATTCACGCCGGAGACTCGCGAGGCTTGGACGCTGCTTCTCGGGCAAATTTCCACCGCGATGATGGCGGGCGCGGCGAAGGCTATGATGTCGGGAATAGCGGCAGTCGCACGGTAAAGGTCGTCCCCTCCCCCTCCTTCGAATCAAAGCTGATGGCGCCGTGGTGCAGTTCCACGCAGCGCTTCACAATGAGCAGGCCCAGGCCGGTGCCGGGAGTCTCGCCCACATTTCCCGCACGGTGAAACGCCTCGAATAGCCGTGCCTGGTCGGCAGGCGGGATGCCGATGCCGTAGTCGCGCACGGTGAAGACCGCTGTATCCCCCTCGCGGCGGACCCCAAACTCCACGCGCCCGCCGGGGTTGGAGTACTTCACGGCATTCGAAAGGAGGTTGCCAAAGATGTGGCGCATCATCGCTTCGTCGCCGGCCGCGCCGGAAAGATCGCCAGCGGTGGCAAATTCCACCGGGCATTTGCGATTTGTGGCGGAGAGTGATTCGTCGGTGACCTTGCTTACAAGCTCCGCGAGGTCGAGCGGGAGGGCCTGGTAGGAGAGCTTGCCCGCCTCCACGCGGCCGAGGAGCAGCACCTGCTCCATCATGCTGGCCATGCGCAGGGTGGAGTGGTGGATGTCGTCGAGCAATTCGTCGCGCTTCGGGACCGAGAGGCGGTCCATGTAGTTTCGCAGCAACTCCACTGCGCTCATGGTGACGCCGAGGGGCGTGCGAAACTCGTGGGAAACGAGCGAGACAAAGCGCGTCTTGAGTTCGCCCACCTCCCGCTCGGCATGGAGTGCGCGCTCCGCCTCCTCCGCCCGCGCGCGCTCTATTGCGATCAACTTTTCCCGGGACTGGCGGTGGATAAGCATCACGAAAGCGAGGGCTCCGATGACCACGATCGCCGCAGCGATGCCGTAGGTGCGAAGCTGGCGCTCGCGCACGACCTCGGGCGCGAGGCCAAGGGAGCGCACGTCCTTTGCGGAGCGGATGCGTAGGCGGTAGGGCGGCGAGCCTTCCTCCGCGCGAACGATTCCGCTGACCTCAATCAGATCGTCGTCTTTGAGCGCGGCGAGTGCCGAGGAGCTTGCCTTCGTCTCGAAGACGGCTTCGAGCCCCTTGTCATTGTCCACGAGGTCGATGGCCTCCCTCCACCGCCCGGGTGCGTGGCTGCCGCTCGAGTAATCCTGCTTCCTGCCGCGCACCGTGACGAGTTCGTCCACGTGGGAGGGAACGTCGGAGATCGCAATGCGGCGTGGCTCCAGGGGTTCGCCCGCCCGGAGCACCCGCAACTGCACATAGCGTAGCGACAGCGAGGCCCCTGTGACCATGGGCGAGCCGATGATCTCCACCTCATTGCCCGGCAGAATGTCCACCAGCGGCACATTACCCACAGGGGCCTTCCAGGTGTTGTCCGCGAGATAGGGGTAGAGAAAATCCGCCCGGAAAGCGCCGGTCTTGTCGCGCAGGCTCGCCCATCCATCCGTCACATCCAGCACCGTGGCGGTG
>JAYUWZ010000117.1:0-2071 GCA_043753265.1 Verrucomicrobiaceae bacterium | reverse complement strand
TATGATGATATTCTTTGGAAACGTCTCGCCGATGATCTTCAACACTTCCCGAACGACAGCTTCCGCCTGAAGCAGACTCTTTTTACCTTCAAGGCCCCGTCCAAAAGTGAGGACTTGGCGAACGATCTGAGCTCCCCGCTCAGCACTCAACTCGATGGTGGAAATGACTTCCTCCCGCTCTGCTGCGGGGAGATCGAGCCTGAGCACCTGGACAGCCATCATGATCGGCGCCAGGATGTTATTGAGGTCGTGAGCCACCCCGCTGGCAAGGGTGCCAATGCTCTCCATGCGCTGGGCACGAAGAAAGCGTGCCTCGAGGTTTTTTTGCTCCGTTACATCAATATTGATGACGAGCGAGGATTTGGGGCGCCCTTCGGGATCCAGCATGAGCGTTGCATGGCCGCTTACGATGAGTTGCCTGCCATCCTTGGTGGTATGCTGGTGTTCAGCGTGGCTTTCTCCAGTAGCCAGCAACTGAGCCGTCACGGCATCGGGCGCATTTCGATCCACAAAGATCAACTCACCGATGTCACGGCCGGCGACTTCCGCTGCAGTCCAGCCATACAGGCGCTCGGCACCCCGGTTCCAGAATGTAATCCGCCTGGTGTGGATATCGCGAACGATGATGGCTTCGTTTGCGCGATCAAGCATCGCGGCCTGCTCCCGGATGAGCGCCTCATTACGCTTGCGGTCGGTGATGTCGTGCGAGATGCCGATGGTGCCGATGACCGTCCCCTGCGAGTCGCGATAGGGTGCTTTGGTGGCGAGGTAAGTTCTCGAAACACCAGCAGCGGTGAGGTGCTCCTCGTTCGTCTGGCTTGTGCCAGATTCCCGCACAGACTGATCATTGGCCATTACCTGTCTGGCGCTCTCGGCGTCGAAAAGCTTTGTATCATCGTGACCGACCATTTCGTCGACAGACCGTCCCACGAAGCGGGCTGCGGCTTCGTTGGCGAGGAGGTACCGGCCCTCGATATCCTTCACAAAGACGGCATCCGAGGAGCCGTCAGCCACGGCGCGCAATAAATCCGATGTGCGTCGCAATTCAGCTTCCGCCTGTTTGCGTTCGGTCACGTCGTTCATGATGCCGATGAAATGCGTGATGTTTCCAGGCTTGGCGCACACTGGTGTGATGGTCTGCTCGCCATGATAGAGCGTGCCATCCTTCCGGCGATTAATGAACTCACCGCGCCAGGTATTCCCGCCAAGAATGGTCTGCCAGAGTTCACGGTAGAAAGCCTGGTCGTGCGTGCCGGATTTCAGGATTCGCGGATTCTGGCCGATAACCTCCTGGGAGGAATACCCGGAGAGCTTTGAAAACGCGGGATTGACCGTGAGAATGGTGCCCTTGACATCGGTAATCACGATGGCGTTGGCGGCATATTCCATTGCTGTCGATTGGATGGCCAGTTCCGCAATTTTTTCCTCGAGTTTGAACACAAGGCGCGAGTTGTATTCCTTCATCACCTCCGTTTCGTCCATGGACTTCACGGGGTGGCTGCGGCCCACTTTACGGTGGCTGACTTCCTCGAGAGCGGCCAGGATTGCCTCTGCACTGGCGGGCTTTTTCAAATATTTGTCACCACCAATATCGATGCAAAGTTTTTCATCACCGGGCGAAGTGTAAGTCGCGGTGTAAAAGATAAACGGGGTATCCTTCCAGCGTTCGCTGCTGCGCACCTGCTGGCACAAACGATAGCCATCCATCCTCGGCATCAGAATATCGGAGATGATGGCGTCCACCGACTGGGTTTCCAACAGCGCGAGAGCTTCGACGCCGTCGGCCGCCTCCGACACTGAGTGTTCTTCACTTTCCAGGATATAGCGCAACAACCTGAGATTCGGGGGCCGATCGTCTACGATGAGGACATGCATGGGGTGGGGATGGGTGGTTTACTCTGCTTTTCGCGGGGATGCGCGGCCCAGGATATCTGCGACTATGGCCGGGAGTGTTTGGGTATCGATGGGCTTCGTTACGTAACCGTCGCAGCCTGCCGCACGTGCTTTCATGTCATCGCCTTTCATTGCGAAGGAAGTCAGCGCGACAATGGGGATGTGCTGGAAAGCGGGG
>JAYUWZ010000116.1:0-2071 GCA_043753265.1 Verrucomicrobiaceae bacterium | reverse complement strand
GCCGTCCTTCATCCACGATGCGCCGCTAAACTTCACCCAGTTGATGACGTCCTCGCGGTCCTTGCCAGTGTCGACTTCGCGAAGGCGGAATTCCTGCCAGTCGCTGCCCGCCTTGCTAAGGCCGTACACAAGGAGTTTGCCGTCCTCGCTGACCTCCACCTCGGTGAGGGAGGTGGTGCCGTCGGGGGAAAGGGTATTGGGGTCGAGCAGGAGGCGGGGCTCGGCGTCCAGCTTGTCGGCCACGTACAGCACGCGCTGGTTTTGCAGGCCGCTATTGTACATGTAAAAGTAGCGTCCACCCCGTTTCCAAGGGGCGCTGAAGCGCTCGTAGTTCCAAAGCTTGGTGAGGCGCTCGCGGATCTGTTCGCGCTGGGGCACCGTTTTCAAGAAGTCGCTGGTGACTTTGTTTTGTGCTTCCACCCAGGCCTTGGTTTCGGGGGCGTTATCGTCCTCCAGCCAGCGGTAGGGATCTTCCACCTTGGTGCCGTGGTAGTCGTCGGACACGGCTTCTTTGCGGGCGGAAGGGTAGGCGAGTTTTGCGGATTCAGCGGCGCTGAGTGCGCAGGTCGCGGCTAGGAGCATGGCTGGGATTTTCATCGAGTATTAGCGATTGCGGATGGAGTAGCCGGGGAACGTGCGGGGGTAAATAGGACAGGTGAATAAAACGTCCAACGCCCCTTGAGTTCCCGCCCTCAATCTGCCATTCTTCATGTATGGAAGAGGAGGGCAGAAGCAAGGAGCGGAATGGCAATGTCGCTACGATGATGGGCATTTCCGTGGAACATGTGGAACATTTTGGAAACGCTCAACGCCTTCATCGCATCTATCGCCGATATTCCGATTTTCTCAAATCCGGGCCTGATGCCCAGCCATTTACAAACGACCATTATCGGCGATCGCACTTATCGCCGATAATCACCTCCCAGTCCTTGGCCCCTTTAAGGAGATCGCCGCTATCGCCGATAATCCCAAAACCGCCGATTTCTCGTCCCCGAAAATCACGCAACAACCGCAACAACTCCATTTGCCGGTATACACCTGTCGTTTTTCGCCCACGTCCCTCCCTCCTGTTCAAATTTCAACATTCACACCCGAGCGCAACAACTGCAACAACCCCCGATAACCGAACCCCGTTGGTTATGGCGATCGCCGTTATCGCCGATAATCTCCTCCTTCCCACTCCAAGCGGACTTACAGTAACGGAAGTCCGCGCTACTCTACTTGCGCTTTTTGGCGGGGGGCTCGGGGATGATGAGTTGCTGGCCTACGCGGATGATGTCTTTGCCGCCGAGTTGGTTGAAATTGGCGTCCTTGATGTGGCCGGCGTAGGTGCGGTTTTTGTACTGCTTGATGGCAATGGAAGCCAGGGTGTCGCCGCGCTGGACGGTGTAGACCTTGGAGCCCGGGGGCATGACGTCAGGCTTGCTGAGGTCCGCGACTTTCGATGGTGGCGGGGGCTTGGGATTCCTGAGTTCTGCGATGATCTTGCGCAGGGATTCGTTTTCGTTGCGAAGGCGGGCGGCCTCGCCGGTGGTCATGAAGCCATCCTTCTCCAATTTAAGCTGGAGCTGTTTTTCGCAATCGGCCTTGGCGGTGCGGGCATCCTTGGCGCGACCTCCTGCAGGGGCGAGTTCGAGGTAGCGCTCGTAGTGGTGGATGGCGTCGATGGGAGACTTGAGCTTGTCGTCGTAAAGGACGGCGATCTTATAGTGGATGTCGGCGGACTTTGGGGTGCCGTCGAGGGCACTCTCGTAGGCGCGGATGGCTTCCCGGGGAGCGCCAGCTTTTGCGCGCTTCTCGGCGGTGTCCAGGGCGTCCCGGCGCGCGTCACGCTCGTCGCAGGCGACGAGTGTGAGAGCGAGAACCACAGCGAGGACGAGCTTCATCATGCGCGCGCAATGAAATGCGAGCGGAGGAAAATGGCAATCGTGTGGTGGAAATTTTGTCCGGAATGCGGGGTGCCTCTGCCAATTTTGGTAGGTTCGGGGCTTTGCTTGGGGGTGGGGAGGTAGTAATTGGGATTATGGATTTGTTGTCTGAATTGCGTTCCCGATTTGGTCATGATGGGTTT
>JAYUWZ010000115.1:0-2071 GCA_043753265.1 Verrucomicrobiaceae bacterium | reverse complement strand
TGGTTCCCGGCTCCGGGCCCGGCCGCAATTCAGGAAAGACCTGGCGATCGGAATTGGCGTTGGCGCGATCCACTTCGGCCTGAAGCAACTTGCCGTTCAGCACATAGTCATCCCAGGGCGACTGCGCGCTGGGAATGGACCGCAGCACATTTTCTTTGCTGAAATAGCGAGTGTTCAAAACTGTCGTCTCACGCAGCACCCCTTCCGTGACGTCCACCCGGAAATAGCCATTCGTGACCTGCTGTGGCGGTAGCCCCACGCGCACAGTGAAGAAGCCGCGGCTCCGATACTCCAATTGCAGCGTGGCGAGCGCGTTGCTCAAGGTGAGCATATCGGTGGTCTCCCCGGTGAACGGCGCGAGTAGCGTCTCGAGCCGGGGCTGAGAGAGGAGCGTATTGCCGACAATGTTATAGCCCACGACCTTAAACTTGGGCGACGCATCAGCAGATTCAACTTTAGCGGGCGGGGCCGGCGTCGTGGCGTCGGGCTCGACGGGCCTGGTTTCAGCGGCTGGGTTTGAAGCCACGGCAGGCTCACCGTTTCCCTGCTGGGCATCGGCTGCAAAGCCGGTCACGACAAAGAGGAAAACGGCGGCGACAAAGGCCATGAGGGAACCCCGGCGAGTTGAGCGCCGTTGGGTGGGACGCTGCCGGGCCACCAGATACTTCTCCCGCCAATCCGAGGGAGTCACCTTGAAGCGTTTCTTGAACACGTAATTGAAGATGGCCAATGACCCGTGGCCGCTTTCGTAGGCGACATCGATGATCTTGCGATTCCCCTCGACCAACAAGCGACACGCCTTTTTGAGGCGAAGCTCGGCCAGGTGATCCCGAAACGTGCGTCCAAACGTTTCCTTGAAAAGCCGCCGCACATGCCGTTCGCAACAGTTCATGAGCTTGCTCAAAGCGCCCAAGTCCAGCTCCACCAATTCCGATTCCGGCATGGTGTTCATCAACTGCTTCAGGCGCAATTTGGCATCCACCGTTGAAGTGGCGGCTGGCTCGTCCGCACCGTTGAGGTAGGGAGCGAGCAATTCGGCGAAGCCCGCCAGGAACTCCAGGCGCCCGCCCAACGTCATGCCATTTTCAGCCTTCCAAACCTGCTGCACCTTTTGTGCGAAGGCGGAGATGGCCGGCAGGGCCCGAAACGGATGGCACCCTTTGACCGCGCTCGACTCCATGGCCTGACGCTCCGACAAAGTGACCACGCCGCTCAAGGCATCCGGTCGGATGCCGACACCACGCAAACGGGCCTTCTCAAGCGTGCTCGAAACCACGCTGATCAATGAACCCGGAGGAATCACCAGCAATTCATTCAGCCCGATCTCCGCCACCACACCCTGGGCCCGCACATAGGCGATGCCCGCGACCAACTGCAGCGCCGTCCAATGAGTCGCTTCAAAGCGCCACTCGCCACCCGCAGTGAGCTGATTCTCAAACGTAACAAGGTGGGCCGGTATTTTCATGCGCGAAGCCCGTCCATCATCCTCCGCCATGTGGCGTGGCTGTGCTCGCATTTCAACGATTAGGTTACGATTCATCGAAATGCCCAAAGAGAATTGGCCAACTTACGACGCAAAAATGGAGATGCTGTGCTCAACCACGAATCGATCCGGCTACTTGCTTCTCAGCGCGAAGCCAGAACCGTGAAAATCTCTACAGGCAAAGGAAGAATCGGGCTGCGTGTGTTCCACGCAGCCTGAACAGACTTCAGTTATTGGCGGCGGACACGGTGAAGAAACCATCCGTACCGCTCGATGGAACCTGGAAGGAGAGATTGCCGCCCGTGCCCGCGAGCGGACCCGCCGCCTGCGTCCATTGCAACAGGGGAAGACTCAAACCGGCCTGGCCGGTTCGGAGGAGGTTGTAGTTGACCCCACTTTGCGACGGGAACGAAATTGAAATCGTGGAGGGCTGCCCGCCCGCGCCAATCGCCAAGACGGGCCGGACCGGGGCCACCGGCCCCGCAGAAGTAAACGTCATGGTGCCATCCCACTTGAGCTCGAAGTAACCCAAGTACACCGACGCCGGCCCGCGAACCGGAGCTGGGTCCATGCGATACAAATCGCAAC
>JAYUWZ010000114.1:0-4631 GCA_043753265.1 Verrucomicrobiaceae bacterium | reverse complement strand
ATCTCCCGGGAATTCTATTCCACAAAATGCTTCAACCCAAACTTCAAAAACAAAATCGCCGCATCCACCAGCACCAGTAAGCCCCACACCATGAGCGCGCGGCAGCCCGGTGAATAGTTATCCGGCGAGCGCTTCGGCTCTGTGATGCCCAGGGCGCCGATCATTGAACAGAGCACGATCGCGGTGGCGAGAAACACCCCGCCTGCGGGAATCTCCCAGGCTGGCCAGGTGTCGGTCGCGAGCATGATGCACACAATCGTGGGCAGCAGGCCAAACAGGATGAAAAACACTCTCATGAGCTAGGTGTGTCGGAATTGTTTGAAGAGGTGAGCGCTCAGGGGTCACGTATTCTTTTGAATAGCGCAACTTCCCAAGTACCCGCCAGTCCGCTACATCCAGCCCACTCCCGTCCTATGAACACACGCCTCGTCCTGGCCTCCCTCGTGCTTTTTGCAATCGGCCATGCTGCGCCCGCGGCGGAGTTCAAGTTTGGCGAGCAGACTTTTACGGTCCCCCATGGCTTCACGCTGGAGCGCGTCGCGGCCACGCCACTCGTAGACCGGCCCATTACCATGGCGTTCGACGAATCGGGTGCGCTTTACGTGGCGGACAGCTCTGGATCGAACGACAAACCAGCGGAACAGCTCAAAAATCCCACCCATCGCGTGGTGCGGCTCGTCGACAATGATGGCGACGGGACTTTCGACACGAACACGGTGTATGCCGACAAGCTGGGATTCCCCGAGGGAACGATGTGGCTCGATGGATCGCTCTACGTTTCCGTGCCGCCCAAGATTTTAAAGCTCACCGACAAGGATGGCGACGGCATCGCGGAGAAGCGTGAGGTGTGGTTCGACGGGAAGACACTCACCGGCTGCGCGAATGACCTGCATGGCCCATATGCCGGTCCCGATGGCTTCATCTATTGGTGTAAGGGTGCATTTGACGAGCAGCGTCACAAGCTGGGGGACGGGCGGGAGTTTGTATCGCGCGCCTCGCACGTTTACCGTGCGCGCCCGGACGGCACGCACATGGATGTCGTAATGACGGGCGGCATGGACAACCCCGTGGACGTGGCCTTCAGCCCGCGCGGGGAGATGTTTGTGAGCGGCACGTTTTTCGTGCACCCCGGCAATGGCAAGCGCGACGGCATCCTGCACGCGGTGCATGGCGGTGTATGGGGAAAGGATCACGGCGTGCTCGATGGACACCCCCGCACGGGTGACCTCATGCCCACGATGACGCATCTCGGCCCTGCCGCCCCCTCGGGGCTTGAGATGGCGCGCAGCGATGCGATGGGCTTGCGAGGGGAACTGCTCTGCTGCCAGTTCAACATGCACAAGGTGTCGAGCCACGCGTTGAGCGCCGAGGGGGCAACGTATCGCACTGCCAATACCGATCTGGTTGCGACGGAGCATGCGGACTTTCACCCGACCGATGTGCTGGAGGATGCGGATGGCACGCTGCTCATCGCGGACACGGGGGGCTGGTACCGGCTGTGTTGCCCCACCTCCACCCTCGCTAAGCCCGCAGTGCTCGGCGCGATCTACAGGCTGAGGAAAAACGCTGCTCCTCGCGTCGAGGATCCGCGCGGCACGCAACTCGGTTGGGAAAAGACCAAGACTTCCGCACTCGTGGCACGCCTCACGGATCCGCGCCCCGCAGTGGTGGATCGAGCGATGGCCCTTCTCACCAAAAGCGGGGACGTGACATCGCTGGCGAATGCGCCGAAGGCTTCCACGCAAACGCGGCTGAACATTTTGTGGACCCTTGCGCGGATCGATGGCGAGCCCGCACGCACTGCGAATCGCGCATTGCTGGGCGACCCGGATGCCGATGTGGCCGCGCTCGCCGCGCGCTCGGCGGCACTGTGGCGTGACAAGGCTGCGGTGGATGGGCTCATCCCTCTGTTGGTGAATGCCGACCTGAACGTGCGCCGGGCGAGTGCGACGGCGCTGGGACGCATCGGCGATCCACGGGCGATTCCCCACCTCCTCAATTGGGCGGAGCAACCGCTCGACCGATTTGCACAACACGCCATCGCTTACGCACTTTACGAGATTGGCGATGCGGGACGGCTCCCCTCGGACGCACCGGGCTCGGCGGGCGATGTGGCGCGTATCGCGCACAAAATGCTCACTTCGCCTGCGAGGGTGAAGGCTATCACGCCGCTGCCAATCCAGGTCGTTCCTGTTTCCAGCCCACCGCCCGACCCGGCCCTGGTGGCTCAGCAGCACAAGCGGCTCGATGAACTGCTCGGACATTTAAAAACAGGTGATGCAAAGCGCGGAGCGGATGTCTTCCGCAGCGCAAAAGCAATCTGCACCACCTGTCACCCGATGGCGGGTGTCGGCGGTACGTTCGGACCCGATCTCACAAAGGTGGGCGCAATCCGCACCGAGCGCGATTTGCTGGAGGCCATCATCTACCCCAGCGCGAGTCTCGTGCGCAGCTACGAGCCGAGCCTCGTGAAGACGAAAAAAGGGGAGCACTATGGAATTTTGAAATCCGAAGGCGCGGAGGAAATCATTCTCGCCACGGGCCCGGGCACGGAGGTGCGCATTCCTCGCGGGGAGGTCATCCAACTGCAGACCTCGCAAGCCTCGTTGATGCCCACAGGCTTTGATGGCATTCTCACCCCGCAGGAACTCGCCGATCTCGTCACCTACCTCCGCACCGCCAAATGAAACGCCGCGACGCTGTAAAAACTCTCGCCGCCGCAAGTGCCGCGGCGCTCCTGCCCCGGGTAATTGCCGCGGAGCCCAACGCCATCGTGCTGGAGAATGCACGGCCCGGCACTCGCGACTGGATGCTCACCAAGACGCGCATTGATCCCGCGACTAAATATCGCTGCCCGTGGATGGAAGGCTATTGTTCCAGGACCAGCGTGCGCGCAGGCGAGACAATCACTTTCCACGCGAGCACGAATCCTCCCTCGCCCTTCACCCTGGAGATTTATCGCATGGGGTTTTACGGGGGCAACGGTGGCAGGCTGGTGAAGCAGATCGGCCCGTTTGCGGGCCGTGTGCAACCCGATCCCGATACGGGGCCAAAGCGCCTGCGCGACTGCCAGTGGGAATCATGCACGGAACTGCGGATCCCGGAGGACTGGTTGAGCGGCGTGTACGTCGGCAAGCTCACCGCGCAGCTCGACGGCACGCAGAGTTACGTGATCTTCATCGTGCGCGATAATCGCCGCGCGGATTTCATTTTCCAATGCAGCGACAACACGTGGCAGGCCTACAACCGCTGGCCCTCGCAATTCTCCCTCTACGATAATGGGAAGGACCAATGGTACTGGGGCGGGGGAGTGGAGGTTTCGTACAATCGTCCTTACGGAAAGTACTGCCAGATTCTCGATGCGCCCCTCTTCACGGGCTCGGGCGAATGGTTCCTATGGGAGTTCCCGCTCGCGTTCTGGATGGAAGAGCAGGGATTCGATGTGACGTATATTTCAAATATCGACACGCATCGCGATGCCGCCGGCCTTCGGCGGGCGAAGGGGTTTCTCAGCGTCGGGCACGATGAGTATTGGTCGCCGGAGATGTTTGCGAATGTAAGCGCCGCGCGCGATGCCGGGGTAAACCTCGCATTCTTTTCCGGCAACGCGGTGTGTGGGCGTGTACACTTCGATGATCGCGTCCGCGCATTTGAGCGGGTCGGTGTTTATGGCCCGCCCGGGGGCACGCGGGAATTTGTCGCCATGCAATCACTCCCTCATGAACGTCCGTATGCAAATGAACTCGTGGGCGCGCATAGCACCGGCCCCGTCACCGGCGGCGCGGACTTCATTTGCAGCAAGCCGGACCACTGGATTTTCGCGGGCACGGGCATGAAGGCCGGCGAGGGAATCCCTGGCCTCATCGGTTGGGAATACCATGGCGACCCCGCGCCCATCCCCGGCCTCGAAGTCGTGGCCACCGGTCCGACGTTTGATTCGCCCGGAAAGCCGAACGGCGGCACCTATACGGCCACGGTGTATCCCGGCCCGCGCGGGAATTTCGTATTCAATGCCGCCACGTGCTGGTGGGCGGACGGCATCAGTGCGCCGCCTGGGTATGTGCGACCAAAGGTTTACACGGTGCCGCGCGGGCCGAATCCACACGCGCAGCGCATCACGCGGAACATTCTGGAACGAATGCGCGCATCATGATGGGCGGGGTCCTTCCTTGCTTCGCTTCTGCCAGATCCGGGTGAGCAAATTGATGATGCCTGCGTAGCGCAACTTTGGGTCCACGTAGCGCTCCAGCACGTAGAATAGGAAGTAGTAAAAGCGACTCGCTGACCACGCGAGGATTGCCAGCAGGATCGCGATTCGCGCGGAAGGCAATTCCGCCAGCACCAAAGCTGCACTGCCGAGTGCGATGAGCAGGAACATTACTCCTTTTGCCACGATCCATTTTTTGGAGGTCAGGTCTTTCATGAGGTCTCCCATTGGAGGTGGGACCAGCGTCTATTGTTCATCCCAAGCACCCAACTGTTTCGTTACGAACTCGTTATGGTGGAGTGCGTCGCATTATTTTAATTCGCCTTTACAAAAGTCCTTTGCGTTTTAGTGAAGCAATTGTTAGAAATAGTGCATCCCGCCCTCTCGCGGAAAAGAAATTGATCTTTATGAAAACCACTCCCAA
>JAYUWZ010000113.1:0-4633 GCA_043753265.1 Verrucomicrobiaceae bacterium | reverse complement strand
AGGGTGAGGTAGCTCAGGAATTCCTCGCCGCCATTGTTGCCAAAGCCTGCGACGAATTGCGCGTTGCCCAGCTTGCCTGCGATTCCCCTGGTGGCGGCCTGCGCGGCTTCGTCCTCCTTTGCGATTTTCTCAAGACTTGCCTGCGCCTGCGCCTTGGCAGGGGCTGGTGCACTGGCGTCGGCTACGATGGCTTCCGACTTCTTGCGCGCCTCCACATTGGTTGCATTTTTCTCCCACAGCCCGCCCAGCTTGGAGGCCTCGCGATAAAGAGCGATTCCCGCGCTGGAGGGCTCGGCGGTGGTTGCGGCAGTGAATGCACCAGTGGTCTTGTTCAGGCCCTCCTCGTTTTGCTTCTGGTCCTTGTCCAGCGCAGCCTGGCTCACCTTGGCCCCGCTGCGTGCGGCGCTGTTGAGTGCCTTGCTGCACAAGCCCTGCGAGAGCACGGAGGCCCATCCTGCATTGCCTTCAAATGCGCCGTTCTCCTTTTGATTTTTCTCAATCTTCTTCACCACCTTATCCAGCACCTCGGCGCGGCGCTTCTCCATCGCCTCGGGCACGCGTCCTTTCAATTCCGACAACGTCCAGCCAGCGAGAAAGGTATCCACGTACTGGCCGATTTTTGTCTGGAGCTGCGTGTCGCGCACCGGCGTCACGTAGAGTGAATCCTCGTCCGACTTTTCCACCTGCCTGCAGATGAATTCGAAGGCCTTTGCAGCGGCATCCTTGTGCGCACCGGCCATGGGATTGCTCCCCGTGCGCAGCAGCGCCATGAGGCCGATGCATGTATTGCCGAGGTCCGCGGGGTCCTCGACATCCTTCCCCTCCACGCGGCCGATGCCCGTCTGGCCTTTGCCCTGGCGCCATCCCCCGCCCTGCCCCCAGCCGCCGTCGTCCTGCTGTTGCTTCAGCAAAAATTCCACCCCTTTGGCGATGGATTCGTCGAGCGGCTTTGGCTCCGCCGCGGGCACGTGTACTTCCGCGGCTGGTGGGCGTGTGCGCCGTCCCGCGACTGCGCTCTCGTCCTCCAGGGGCGTTGCGCCCGTTGGTTCCTTTGCCAGGGCGGGCAACGCGAGTGCAAGGACTGCGGCGGCTGCGAGGGCGATGCGTGAGTGTGCGAAACAAGTGTTGAGCAAGTGCGTTTTCATTGGGCCCACTCTGCACACAAAGCCCGGGAAGGTTGTCTCTCCGCTGAAAAAGAGATGTAAAGGAAGTGTCAGCCTATGGAAGGAACGATGAGGCGTGAATAAATAGTGCTGATTGGAGCTGGTTCGCAATGTGTCCCGCGGGACGCGTGACACTGCAGGCAGGATGCCTGCGCTCCCCGAAACTGGGAGCTTGCGAGCACTTTTATGACGTGCGCGGGATAAACGGACACCAGATGGAAGATGCGTAGCACTTTGTTCCAATTTCCCGGCGGATGGATGGTTTTTATCGTGTGCGGCCTTTCTCTTGCTAGGTTGCCGAATAGAAAATACCCTTAAGCCATGTTCCGCGCACTCCTCTCCCTGATCCTCCTTTGCTCCGCAGCGTTCGCAGTCGAGCGGCCCAAGGGCTTTCTCGGCATCAACTGGGGGGCGTCGCCTGAAGAGGCCAAGAGGATCCTGCAGGCGCGGCCCGGCGTGAAATTTCCCGAGGAGACCGACGATTATAAATTTGAGCTCACCGGCGGCACGTTTGCAGGCAAGCCTGTCGTGAAGTGGACCCTCGAGTTTCCCGACCGCAAGTTTGCCTCGGCGGTCATCGTCCTGAAGGCCGAAGGCGACGTGCCCGCGCTCTACAAGGAATTCCGCACGCAGCTCGTTTCCAAGTACGGCACGGCCACCACGGACCGTAAGCTCGCGGCGAAGCGCGCCCCCGGTGCCACCGACCGCCCAGTCTCGTTCGGCAATTCCTCCACCTGGAAATTTGTCCCGAACATGAAGGAGAGAAGCGCCATCTCCATCGTGTGCGAAATGTCCGGCCCCGGCGGGGCTCCCGCTACCAGTGAGGCGCAACTCGCCCTCACC
The DNA here is from genome assembly GCA_043753265.1 of Verrucomicrobiaceae bacterium. GTDB lineage: Bacteria > Verrucomicrobiota > Verrucomicrobiia > Chthoniobacterales > Chthoniobacteraceae > SXWH01. The sequence continues at coordinate 2,627 of JAYUWZ010000113.1, read as the reverse complement.
GTGCGGTATGTGAACGACACGCTTCTGGGGGCTGCCAACGCCAGCACTGCGGCTGGCACCAAGGCTGCCACGAGCACGGTGAAGAAGGACGAGTTGTAGGAGTGGGACAGGGATGAGGGATGAGCGATAAGCGATTTTGCGGAGGGGAGTCGCACGTGGGTTCCACGGGATTTTCGGATTATCGGCGATAACGGCGATCGTTGCGTTGGGAGCTATGGGCGGAGTTGGAGCGTGGGGCGACGGGATTATCGGCGATGAGGCGTCGCCGATAATTGCGTTCTGTAAGTGGCTGCGGAATTGAGAGTTGGCCGGCGTGGTTGGATTATCGGCGATAACGGCGATCGTTGTCTCGGGGGCTATGGGCGGAGTTGGAACGTGGGGCGACGGGATTATCGGCGATGAGGGGTCGCCGATAATCGTGCTTTGCAAGTGGCTGCGGAATTGGGAGTTAGCAAATGAGGGCGGATTATCGGCAATAACGGCGATGGTGATGGTCGGGGCGGTTTTGGATCGGCTCGACACAAAGCGTCGGGCCACCGAGTGGTGTTGCCTTATTTTGTTCCGTTCCTGCCTTTCTGCCTGCCTCCATTCCATGGCGCGAAGATGGCATGGTTTTGGGGGAATTGCACGCGGGAAACTGGGCTGAAGTGTGCTTCGTGAGGGGCCGTAGGGAGGAGTTCCCGCTCCCCTGGCGTTGCAACGCTCGGGGTCTTTCGATGCGTAGTAGGAGCTATAGGAAGGAACGTATACGAAATTTCCATGGGGAAAGACGTCATGGGGGTGTAAATAAGTTGTGAGGGGGCGTTGGCGGGAGGCAGCCAACGGCGGGATTGCAGTTTCTCCATGCTGCGATAGTATCCAGATATGGCGATAACCAGAACGATTCCCATCGAAACGCTCGACGCGCTCGGTTTGCACGAGGGCGACACGCTACGTGTGCTGGGTGTTGTGGAGTCATCGTTTCTGGTGAGCATCACACGAGAAGAACCGAACGTGACCAAAGGTGCGGCTAGCGAGTGGCTGAAATCTGCACGCGGCGCGGTGAAACTTGCAGACGGCGAATCTGCGGACGATGCCCGTATGGGTTATTATACAGAGAAGTACCGGCTTGGCTGATGCGATGCGTGTCTTTCTCGATACGAACATCGTTCTGGATGTAATGTTGAATCGGGCTGCCTTCGTTGCAGACAGTGAAGCAACGCTGCGAAACGGCAGGGGTGGATTGCGTGGCACGGATTAGCGACTGCCTACTATCTGCTGAAGCGGGGTCGCACAGAACAAGAGGCTCTCATGGAAGTGGATAAAATTCTTGCGTGGGCACGGGTGGTGAGTGGTTCCGATGCGGGGGGATTACGAAGACGCGCTTCAGGCAGTATCTGCGGAGGCATGCGCGGCGGATTGGATCGATACTCGAAATACTCGCGACTTTTCCAAGAGCCGGGTGCCAACACTCGCGCCGGAGCAGTTTCTCAATCTGATTGCAGTCCCCTAATTTCAAACTGTAGGCGCATACCGGCTAATTTCTGGCGAGCTTGCTGACGCTCTTTTGCTCTGGGTGGGGTGAACAAATTGGCTGCTTGGGGCGTCTATGGGTGCCGCGGCGGCTTCCTTTTTGGGGGATTGCTGCGGACCAATTTGCGACGGGCTTGGAAACAAATTGCCGGGAACCGGGTTTCTGGCGCAATTTCCCCTCCCCTGTACCACCACTAATGAACGAACCGACGAGTATTCAGGCCGACGCCACCGGAGACGATCCGGATAGCGATCTGCGCCTCATGCAACTCGTGAAGGAGGGGGACATGGGTGCGTTTCGCGAGCTGGTGGAGACGCATCAGCAGCGGGTGCTGGGGACGATTGGGCGGATGCTGGGGGATGAGACGGAGGCGGAGGATCTGGCGCAGCAGGTATTTGTGCGGGTGTGGAAGAGCGCGGCGCGCTGGGAGCCGTCGGCGAAGTTTACGACGTGGCTTTATACGATTGTGCGGAATCTGGTGTTCAACGAATCGAGGCGGCGGTCGCGCCGTCCCTCGCGGTCGCTGGAGGAGATGCAGGATGACGAGGAGAGGCCCCACCAATTTGCAGACGCGGGGATGAAGTCGCCGGATGTGGAGATGCTGGACGCGGAGATGCAGGCTGCTGTGGAGCGCGCAATCCAGGAGCTGCCGGAGGCGCAGCGGATGGCGGTGGTGCTAAGGCGCTACCAGGATGTGAGCTACGAGGAGATTGCGGAGGTGCTGAATCTGACGGTGCCGGCGGTGAAGAGCGTGCTTTTCCGGGCGCGGACGGATTTGCGGGAGAAGCTGAAGAAGTATTTGGGGGAGGAGTAGGCTTTAACGTCCAACGCCTAACGCTCAACGTCCAACGCCCAATGGGGCAAGCGACGGGTGAGCGCGAAACGAAAGCGCGATGACCGTTGGGGCTTCGATGCTCCGCGGGGCTTCTCAGGGGTTTACTCTTTGTGGGAAATAGCATCGCTCAAAGCTGCGAATAATCGCAGCAGTCCAAGGGCGCTTCGCGCTTCATAGCGATGGGACGTATTTTCCAAAGGGTCTTAGACACGTGGGGCGTGTGACACTTTCTCGTTTCGCAAATTGGCGTTGGACAAATGGGGGCGGGGGCGTGGCAAT
>JAYUWZ010000112.1:0-2078 GCA_043753265.1 Verrucomicrobiaceae bacterium | reverse complement strand
GGGATCGTAGTTCTGGGTCCAGGGCATTCGCGAAGCAGTGCAAATCCCATCCACAAAAGCAATCCCCCCGGAATGGCATTCCATTAGGCGTTAAGCGTTGGATGTTGGGCGTTCGACGTTTCTAAAAAGCCTTTTCCCCGGGGCATTCTTACTGTCTGATGGATACAGTGCATTCCCGCTTTCATCAACTGCTGCTCTTCCTACTTTGTTGGAGCACTTTTGCTTGGTTTCATCAAGGGGGTGGATGGAACCAGAATGCGCGCTTCGCTGAGGTGCGGGCCATCGTGGAGCAAGGCAGGCTGCCCATCGACGACTACATGGTCTACACTGCCGGGGACGGCCCGGTGCTCAATCGCGAGAGGGTCACCAATGGCGAGTTCACCCGCAATGGCATCACACACCTCCTCTCGTGGGGCGGCGGCGAAAATCCCATCCCGGCAAATGGCCGCCCACTCGACTACGAATTCGCGCCCTCCATCATCGGCAAGGAAACCTCCTCCGGCGACGTAGGCTTCTCTCCTAAAGGACACTTTCATCCCAACAAGCCCCCCGGCATGTCGCTGCTCGCAGTGCCCATCTACGCCGTGGCCTACCACACGGAAAAGGCCACCGGATGGAATCCCGATGACTGGCGCGTGCTCAATTTCAACGCCTGGCTTTGCTCCGCATTCACCACCGGGCTCTTCTCCGCGCTCGGCGTGGTGATGTTTGCGCGGCTCTCGCTTGCCATGTTTCCGGGCCGCGTGTGGGAATCGATTGCCGGCGCGCTCACCTTCGGCTTCGCCACTACGTTCTTTCCATTTGGCACGCTGATGTTCGACCACAACGTCACCGCGGTGCTGCTGCTCGCGGCCTTTGCCGCGGCACGCTCGGGACGGCCCATGACTGCGGGTGTCTGCGCTGGTGCGGCCTCGGTGGTCAATTACCTTGCCGCAATCCCCGGCATCCTTTTCGGCATCGTCATCCTCGCGCAATCGTGCCAGTGGAGCCAGGCGCGGCGCTACCTGCTCGGCGTGCTGCCGAGTCTCGTAGTGCTGCTCGCCTACAACACCGCCGCCTTCGGCTCGCCCTTCACGCTCAGTACCAGCTTTCAAAATCCCGCTTTCAAGGAAACCGCCCCAGCCTTCCTTGGGATGTTCACCGCGCCCTCATGGTTCGCGACGGTGTGCCTCACGGTCTCCCCGTGGCGCGGACTCTTCGTTCTGTCGCCCGTGCTTATCCTCGCAATCGCCGGCTTCTGGCGCTGGCGGCGCACCGGCGGCCGCATGAGTGAACTCTGGATGGTCGTCGGCATCGTCGCGTTCTTCTTCCTCGTAAACATCTGCTTCAACGGCTTCCATGGCGGCTTCTCCGCGGGCCCGCGATACCTTATCCCTGCACTGCCCTTCCTGTGCCTTGCGCTCGTGCCTATGTTTGCAAAGTGGCGCATCCTCACTGTCTCGCTCGCAGTGTTCAGCCTCGGCCAGCAAACCCTCCTCACCGCGACCGATGCCCAGAACCCACTCGGCATGGGCGACCACGCATGGCGCGACCACCCCACCGAGTGGAAGGACAAGATGCACGGCAACAGTCTCGTCTGGAATTACGCCTGGCCGCTCTTCGCCGATGGCCGCGCCTGGCCGACGCTCCACCAGGAGTGGGAGGAATGGCTTGAGAAACACCCCGCCGTCACCCCGGAGGAACGCGTGGAGACCTGGGCACGCGTCGCCAATGGCGAGCAAAAGCCGCTACTCCTCGCAGCAATCCCCGGCCCTGTTTCCGCAAACCCTGTCGGCCCTTGGGAAGGTGCCGCCTTCAGCGTCTCGCAACCCCACCAACCCGAGGCCTCCTTCGCCTCGATGAATGCAGGCGAGTTCGTCCTGCCCGCCAGCCGCTGGAGCATCGTCCCGCTTGCAGCCATGTGGATCGCAGCCATTGCATTCGGATGGGTGCGCACCCGCCGCCAGATTCCCGCCAAAGGCACACCAGCCGCAGTCCCCGCAGCCGCAGCAGCCCCAGCAGCCCCAGCCCCCGAACTGACGCACGTCTAGTGCATCGTCATGCGTGAACTGATGGTAAAGGAAGCGAGAAATATTTTA
>JAYUWZ010000111.1:0-4640 GCA_043753265.1 Verrucomicrobiaceae bacterium | reverse complement strand
CAACTCAAAGAGCGTGAAAATGCCTAAGGTGAAAGCCGGTCAGGTTCTCACTGTGAACGAACCATGAACTTCCTCTCCCGAGCCGCCCTGCTTCCACTCTGCGCATTGTCAGCATTCGCCGCGGACAAGCCCGTAAAGAAGACCGAGGCCGAGGTTCCATATCCCCCGCGCCTGCCGGAGGGAGCGGAGCATTCCACCGACACCTCGCCAAAATTTCTCCAGCCTCCCGCAGGGTTCCCCGTCGATGTTGCCATCGCAAAGACCGCGCCCACTGTGGATTTCGCATTCTTCCCCGGCCAGGACTACCCAGGCAAACCATGGTCGGCGTGGGGCGACAGCCTCGCGGTGAATGGAAAATACTACGCCTCCATCGGCGACCACCTCGCGCCGGGTAACGCATTCGTATACGAATACGATCCCTCCACGAAAAAATTCCGGCAACTCCTCGACGTGAAGAAGCTGCTGAAGCTGCCCGACGACCACTACACGCCGGGCAAAATCCACAGCCGCCTCGATCTCGGTAGCGATGGCTGGATCTACTGCTCCACGCACCGCGGCTCCACGCGCATCACGAGCGACGGCGTCTTTCGCTATGAGGGCGATTGGATCGTGCGCTGCCACCCGGAAACCGGAAAATCTGAAATTGTCGTGCAAGCGCCGGTGCCCAAGCACTGCATCCCATGCAGCGTCCTCGACCCCAAGCGGCTCATCTTCTACGGCGGCACCGCACCGGGAAAGGAAAGCGACCCGCTGGGCATCCAGTTCTTCGCCTACGACGTCCGCACGGGCAAAGTCCTCTACGCCGGCCCGAATGGTCCCGCCCGCTACATGATTTTCGCGCCCTCCACCGGGCGCGTGTATTTCAATGGCGGCAAGTCAGACGATCTGATGCGGTACGATCCCGAAAAGGGAACCGCGCCCGAGAAAATCCCAGGCACCATCGGCATACGAGCCGCGACCGAGGAAACAAAAGACGGCATGGTTTACACTGTCTCGGAGGGCAAGGGTGGCCCAGGCGCGACAATCTTCGCCTTCAACACTAAAACCGAGCAAACTGAAACCCTCGGCCAGGCCACGGTGGGCACGCAAAACTACATCGCATCCATCGACGCCGACCCCTCTGGACGCTACCTCTACTACGTTCCCGGCGCGCATGGTGGCAGTGAGCGCGATGGCGCGGCGGTTGTGCAGTTCGATGTGAAAACACGCACCCGCAAAGTCGTCGCTTTCCTCGGCCCGTACTACATCGAGAAATTCGGAAGCACCCTCAAAGGCACCTACAGCACCGCAGTCGATCCCGCAGGCGACAAGGTCTACGTGACGTGGAACAACAGCCGCGGAACAAAAGTGTGGGACTCTTGCGTAATCACAGTCATCCACATCTCGGAATCCGAGCGCCAGCCGTGAGCTTCGTGGCAAAGTTGTTGATATGAGCCGTTGCGAACGATGTGCGTGGGGTGGCCTTCCCGGGTTGTGTTGTGAACTCCCAAAGATCCTACAACGGCCCCGCCTGCGAGCCCGGATTCTGCGCAATCTTGGTGTAATGCCTCACCATCAAAGTGATGCCGACCGCATACAAAATCAGGTTCACGCAGTTTAGAAATTTGATCGCACACCAAAGCCAGTAAGCCTCCCCTTCCGACATCGGTCTGTGTTCAAATGCCCAATTCGCAACAGCCGTGAAAATCCCAAGCAACGCGGAGAAACTGAGAAGCAGAAAGAAGGGCTGCCTGTATTTCTGCCACATTGGGAATACATAAGCAGCCACCACCACGTTGGTCGGGATTTGGGCGATCAGTGAAAAATAATTGAGGGATTCCACGAAAGTCATGGTCGCGAGCATGGGCAGTTCGTGTAGCCGGAGGGAAACCAGGGCACAACAACGCAACGTTCTCCACTCACAGCACTTGGTTTTTCCTCCCACCCCGCTATTCCCCAAAAAAACGAAGTTCCCTATCCGCTTTCGAACTGAGGGAACTGAACGAGCCAGCGTCTCGTTCCCCGCCTGATCTTTTCAGATGCGCAAGGGTGGGAGCGTGCTAGGATCATGACTGTCCACGCCCTACAGTCCATGTTCCGCTCGCTAGCCTACCGTCTCGTATTGTCTTTGCTCCTCACGTGCCTACCGGGCGTGGTTCGTGCCGAGGGCATGCTCCAGTATTTCAGCACGGAGTGGAAGGAGATCACCCGGCGCATCCCGGAAGTGGCCGAGACAGGCTACACATCCATATGGGTGCCGCCGCCCACCAAGGGTTCGGGCGGCTTAAGCGTGGGCTACGATTTGTGGGATCGCTTCGACCTCGGCAGCAAGAACCAGCGGGGCACGGTCCGTACGCTCTATGGGACCGAGGGCGACTTGATGGAACTGATGGAGACGGCGCATCGCTTTGGCATCCGCGTGTACTACGACAGCATCACGAACCACAACGCGTTCGATGTTCCGGGCTACAACGAATCGACGCCCATCGACGTGTATCCCGGTTTTGTGCCGGAGGATTTTCATCTGCGCAAAACGAGTGATGGGTTTTACCGCAAGTGGGACAATACCCGCGACTGGAACGATGCGTGGCAGGTGCAAAACCTGGGGCTCTCGGAGCTCATCGATATCGCGCATGAGAATCCGAACACGAATCACGGATTCAACGAGGGCGATGACCACCCGAAGATCACGTTTACCCGCCACCCGAATAATCCGGAATACTACCTCGATACGGATCTCCCGCAGGCTCAGAGCGGAGGGGGCCCAAATGTGACGGTATTTCCTTTTGCAAACAAGGAGCCCTTTCAGGATGTGGGCTATGTGGATGGCGGGAACACCATTGGCGCGGGCGACGGACGCTTCAGCTTCAAGGACCTGAATGGCAACGGCCAGCACGACTCAGGCGAAACCTCCGAACCTTTCACCGATACGGGCGTGGACCCGAAGACCCCTGGCCGCAACACCGCCGCATGGGGATCGGGTGATGGGAAGTACAACATGGGCAACCCAGTGCCGGAGGATGTGAACGCAATGCTCATCCGCAGCGCGCGGTGGACGATGGATCACACCAAAGTCGACGGCTTCCGGCTCGATGCGGTGAAGCACGTCCCGGATTACTTTTTCGGTCAGCAGAACGGGGACAAAAATCCCTCCAACGCGGGTTTCATGGGTGGGGCACAGGAGCAGTTCAATCTCGCGCGCGGGTTTCTCGATTGGGACAATCACCGCGACACGGTCTTCGACACCGAGAAACCCCGCGACGATGCGATGATGTTTGGGGAACACCTCGGTGCGCCCCCGGGTTTCAATGGCTACTTCGAGGCCGGCATGCGCTTGGTGGATAATCCTCTGCGCAATGAACTGAACGATCGCCTTGGCAACCCCAGCAACGGGCTGCAAGGCTTCGATGGACCGGGAGCTGGGGGCTTTCCACCCGACTTGGGCGTGACCCACGCGCAATCGCACGACAGCGACTACGCGGCCCGTCGCGAGCTGCAGCATGCCTACTACTTCACGCGGGCGGGGCTGCCGCTCATCTACACGGATGGCAACAATAAGGCAGGCCTTCTGGAGGGGAGCGGCGGGGCGTTTCCCCGGCATGCCAACACGCCATTCCTCGGGCAGTTTGGCGACGGGCGCATCCCCAATGTGGTGTACATTCATGCCCACATGGCGCGGGGCTACCAGGTGGGGCGATTCTCGGATGCAGACTTCATCGCATACGAGCGTATCGACAAACGGGAGAATGGCGGGATGACCGACGCGGATGGCGTGACGATGCTCTTCATGATGAACGACAACTTCGCGAACGGCCTTTCGCGGGGCTTTGCGACGGCGTTCCCGAATCAAGGCGGCACGGCCAACGATGCGTACCTTTTCAACTACTCGACATACAACGGCGGCTTTTACACCTACGCGTCGAACTTGAGTTCCGTCATCGTTCCTCCCGGCGGCTACTTTGCGTTCGGATGGCGCTCACCCGAACAGCCCAATGTGTTCGCGGGCTCGGATGTTGCGCCCATCACCATCCAGCAGGGCGGGCAGCCGGTGGGCACGGTAGCCGTGGTGCGCAAGGACGGGCGCAATGGCGACCCGGGATTTAATCCGTACGGACTGCCGGATTCCAACAACAACGACTATAGCTACACCATCAACCTGCCGCGGGTGACGAATGGATCGAGCCTGTCCTTCATCGCGCGCGCCGATGGCTCTGCGGAAAACATTCTCATGGCGTTGGATGGTGGTGTGGACATCAATTCACACATCCCGCTCGGCCCGACTGGGGGCGACAACCGTGACAACAAACCTGCGCTGAGCACGGATGTATTTCTCGGCTACGAGCAGATGCAATTCGTCCGGCGCACGGCGGAGAAATTTGCCGCGCAGGATGTGGGGCGCAATGTGATTGGGTCGCCCGGCGCGGAGACTTGGCAATTCACCGTGGGGACGGCGGGCTTCACGCGCAATAATGGCGGCGGCACGAATTCCTCCAACAGTACGGCCTCATATGTGTATCACGATCCGGGGACGGCGCGTGACATCGGCGGCTCGCAGTTTTCCCCGGTACCAGCCTCTGCGGCCTCGCAGCCCATCGTGGTGAAGGTGAAGACGGCCTATCAATTTCAGGTCGACTTCGTGTGGCTCTACTACACCACCGATG
>JAYUWZ010000110.1:0-4641 GCA_043753265.1 Verrucomicrobiaceae bacterium | reverse complement strand
GAAAACGTCGCCGCGCTCGTTGAAATCGAAGTCGTAGGGGTTGCGGAGGCCATCCGCCCACACGGCACTTTCCTTGAAGTCCGGCGAGATGCGCACAATCGCCCCCGCGATGGGCAGGGCAGGGGGCGTACCGCCAATGGCTGTGGGCTTGGGCTGATGGCGCGCGTTGATGCCAGCGTCGTTGCCGCCGATCACCCACCACCAGCCATCCGGGCCTTTGCGAATTGCGTGGCCCCCATGCTCGCCGCTGGAAAAGGGGAGGATTTTGCGAGGCGCAGCATCGGCGATGCGGTCGAGATTTTCGTCGCGATACTCCCAGAGCCAGCCCTCGGCCATCACGAGGAGCTGCTTGCCCGACTCGTCGAAGCAAAGCCCCATCGCGCCCTTGGTTTCGGCAAACTTCACCGATTTGTCCATGCGGCCATCGCCATCGGAATCCAGCAGCGTGGAGATGTAGCCCGGGCCGGAGACGACGGGTTCCCCACGGGGATTGAGCGTCATGCACCAGATGTCGTTGGCAATCTGCTCATCGGAAACCTGGGTGATGCGAAAACCTTCCTCGATGCGAAGGCCCAGGGGCGGGACGTCCACCAAACCTGCGAAGGCGTGGGGGGTGAAGGCCGCGACCGCAGCCGCAAGGAATCGAGGAGCGAGAAGGCGCATGGCGGTCGTCTCAAATGAAAGTGGTGCCAGGGGGGAGAGTTGAACTCCCGACCAAGGGCTTATGAGTCCCCTGCTCTACCCCTGAGCTACCCTGGCAGATAGTTTGGGGGCGCGGAAAATAACGAGTCGGCGAATTGTGGCAAGCGAGAATTCTAGAAAGAATGCAGTGAGGAGTCTTTTGAAGAGGGGACGGCGGAATCGGCGCCGCGGCTGGAGGGGAGGGGTTGTTGCAGTTGTTGCGGTTGTCGCGTGGCGAGTGGTGGGCGATTATCGGCGAAAGGGCGTCGCCGATAATCCCCCTGCACAAGGGATTGATTTCGTGGTTGTTGCGGGAGGGGAAGGGATTATCGGCAATAAATGCGACGGGGAGATCAACAGTTTCGGGACCGATTGAGAGGGGGGTTATTGCAGTTGTTGCGCGATATGCGTTTTGTCGGTTTTGCGGGGCGGTGATGCCATAGAAAAGAAGTTGTTCTTTCCTGTTTGATTGATGCACTTGGTTCCTCGCAGCCCTGTCTGTCCTCCCTCTCTTTTCCATGGTGGGAATATATTCCATCCAGTCGGTGGAGTCACGGAGGAATTGGAGCAGGCAGGGAGGTTAATTAGTATGGCGGAGTCAGAAAAGCGGGCGTAGTTCCTGAGCGTTTTCCCGTTCCATACGTCTCCCACTGCGGGGGCGCTGCTTTGAGAATATGCGGGCTAATTTTTTCGGAATGGGGGATAGATGCCTGAGCATGATGCCATTCCCTTCGTCGCGTTCGATCCTCCCTGCCGTATTGCTTGCGCTGGCCTCCACGCCACTCCTGGCGGCCGAAACGGAGTGGCCGCAGTTTCGCGGGCCGCTCGGGCAGGGGAATTCTGCCGCGGCCAATGTGCCCACAAAATGGGGTGAGGCGGATAACGTGGCGTGGCGCGTGGACCTACCGGGCAAAGGATGGTCCTCGCCGGTCGTTTCAAAAGGGCGCATCTACCTTACCTCCGCAACGAGCGATGGAAAAACGACCCTTCGCGCGCTGTGCCTCGATGCAGCGAATGGCCAGGTGGTGTGGAATACGGAATTGTTTCAGCCAGATGCCGGCAGCGCGGGATCGATGCATCGCAAAAACTCGCTCGCCAGCCCCACTCCCATCGTCGCCGACGGAAAGATGTATGTTCACTTTGGCCACATGGGCTCGGCGGCGCTCGACCTGAATGGAAAAGTGCTGTGGCGGCAGACCGGGCTGAAATACCCGCCCACGCACGGCAACGGAGGCTCGCCCATCCTTACAGATGGCCTGCTGGTGTTTAGCTGCGACGCCGCGAAGGATCCCTTCATCGCGGCGCTCGATACCACGAATGGCAATGTGAAGTGGAAGGTTCCGCGCGACACGACCGCGAAGAAACAATTTTCCTTTTCCACGCCTCTGGCGTTGTCGCTCGGAGGCAAGACCCAGGTTGTGAGCCCGGGCAGCGGCTTCGTGGGTGGATACGATGCCGCCAATGGCAAGGAACTGTGGCGCGTGCGCTATGGCGAGGGCTACTCGGTGGTGCCACGCCCCGTCTATGCGCATGGCTTGCTGTATGTGAGTTCCAGCTTTGATCAGGCGGTGCTTTACGCGATCCGTCCCGAAGGCGCCAAAGGGGATGCCACCGATTCCGCCATCGTCTGGAGCGCAAAGAAGGGCGCGCCTCACACTGCCTCCGCAGTGGTGGTGGGCGACGAGGTCTATTTTGTGTCCGATGCGGGTATCGCGACCTGCGCCGATGCGAAAACTGGCTCCATCCACTGGACTGAGCGGGTAGGGGGAAACTATTCTGCCTCACCCGTCGCCGCCGGGGGCAATGTATACTTCCTCAACGAGACGGGAACCACGGCAGTGGTAAAAGCCGGCACGAAATTCGAACTCGTGGCGAAGAACGATCTGGGCGAGGCGACACTTGCATCCCCAGCCGTCATCGATGGAACGATCTTCATCCGGGGTGAGCAGCACCTGTGGAAAATTGGGAAGTAGCGCGTGCTGCGCAAGGTGGCGCGGGCTTTCGAGTCCGATTCTTTGGGCTGTTTGAGGCAGACTGGCCATTCCCCTGAAATCCCTCCCGATACGGACTGGAAGTCCGCGCTACTCTATTAATCCGAAACAGACACCTCGTCCGGCTTGCCTGTGCGGAGACTTTTGGAAGCGCTGGCGAAGATTTTGTTGAGCGAGTCCTTCGATGCGACGCGGTATTCCACAGTCCGTGCGTGCGTGGTAGTGGGGTAGCTTTTTACCACTTTCTTCCACGCATCCGTGCCGCTGCGCTCGGCGGCTTCAGTGAGAAGATTTTGCACTTTGCCGATGGAGGCTGCGCCAATGCCGCCGGGTCCGGCGACCACCGCTGGCTCGATGAAGTAAAAGCGCACTGCGAGCTGTCCGGCAGTGTCCACGTTGATCTCGGTGACGCGCGCCGCACCATCCACCACGTATTCATGACTGCTCACGCTCACGATCGCGCCGACGACGATTTCGTAGGTGCCGCCGGGCATATTGGCGCGCCAGATTGGACGGGTGGTGTTGGCCTGCGTGGGGGGCTGCTGTGCGCCGGAGGGCTGGGTAGGGGCGGGGGCCTGGGCAAATGCGGTGACGCAAAGGGTGAGGAATGGAAGGATGCTGCGCATGGGGCAAAAGTGGGGTGCCACCGTGCGGACAGCAAGCGCACACTCTTGGATTTCCCCGGATATCCGGCGCGATGACGGGGTGCCGCCCGGGACGGTTGGCAGCCGCACAGATTCGAAATCTGTGCTACTACGCGTAGAGCGCGGCGGGCTTGAGCTCGAAGTCCGGGAAAATGTCGCGCAGGGCTGCTTCGGGTGCGCCGTGGCGGGTGAGGATGGGCGCGAGCACATCGCGGTAGTTGTTCCACACAGGGAGGTCGCCTGGCCCCTCGAGCATTTCGGGTTTCAGGCCTGGCCAGCCACCGGGGCCGCGCTCCATCGGCCCGCCCCACACGCGGCCACCGTGAATCCCACCGCCCATTACAAACATGGAACTGCCCCGGCCATGGTCGGTGCCAAAGGCGGAATTTTCGGCGACGCGCCGGCCAAATTCAGTCATCACCACCACCGTGGTCGTGGCCATGCGCGGGCCGAGATCCCGTCGGAACGCCGCGAGGCCATTGGAGAGGCGCGTCATGAGTGGCTCGATGAGCGATTGCTGGGTGAAGTGGGAATCCCAGCCATGCAGATCCACGCTGGCAGCATCGAGCCCCACATCCGCACGGATGAGCTGCGCGACCTGGCGCAGGCCCTGGGCGAAAGTGTCGTTCTCCGTATACTCTGCACCATGCTCGGGAGCGGACTCGGCGCGGATGCTTTCAATGCGCCGGATGGCTTCAAAGGTATTCGTCGCAGCGTCGCGGAGCGCCGGGTTTGCGCGTTCGTACAACCTGCGAAGTTCACGCGGGAATGCCTCATCCACCTTGCCTATGCCAAATTCTTTAATCGACTGGAATGCGGCAGCCGATGGCGCGCCGGAAAGCAACTCGGGCAGGGTGGGGGCGATCGCCACAGCACTGAGCGGCCCGGTGGCAGGGCCCCGCGAGCGCAGGAAGCGTCCCAGCCAGCCACCAGCGGCGACGCCGCCATGTTCCATCAAATCCTGCGCCTCGAAGTGCGAGCGGGAATCGCTCTCGCCGCCCACGCCGTGGATGATTGCGAGTTCCCCGTCTTTCCACGCGGCTTCCAGCGGGCGCAGATTGGGGTGAAGCCCGAAGAACCCATCGAGCGGGACAGCCCCTGCTTTTTTCACCGCAAGGCGCGGACGAAAGCGGTGGTAATTGTCATCCTCCACAGGAGCCACGAGCGTGAGCCCGTCGGCTGCTCCGCGCAGGAACACCACCACCAGCGTGCGGCGGCTGTCGCGATTTTCAGAAACGGAAATTTGTGCGGCCATGGCAGGGGGTCAAAACGTCCAACGCTCAACGTCCAACATCCCAATGGTAACTCTTGGCGAAGGCGACAGA
>JAYUWZ010000109.1:0-9773 GCA_043753265.1 Verrucomicrobiaceae bacterium | reverse complement strand
CATAGCTGGTCTTTGTTGTTCCATCAGGCAGGAGTTTGTATTCGACCCGGCCTTGCTCATCTCGTTTCCAGCGCGTCACCTTTTTCATCGCATCAGTAAGCGCGCTGAGGGCACCGCATTTGCACCATGCATACTGGGTGAGCCGACCCTGCGGATCCTGTTGGGACACCAACTGAATCAGAGAGTTGAACTTGTAGCGATTCCAGAGCCCTCCACGTTCCTTCGCTGCGACAACATGCAAATTCTCATAAACCGTCTGTTCAGTAGTTGTATCCGGGTGAGTGAGCAAAGTGACACGGTCGAAGTTGTCATAATCGTAGGTGAGAATATAGCCACTTTCATCCTTTGCTGTCCTCACTCGACGAATTCCATCGTATGTAAACTCGGCGAGAGTCACAAACTGCCCCGGTTGCGTCGGGCTCGTGGCCTCGACTTTTATCAAATATCCATTCTCGTCAGGTTGACCATCTAAATTGACATCGTAGGTCAACTTGACAGACTCCGTGTTAGCCCCCTTCGCCACTGTTGCAGATTTTACCTGACCACGGCTGTTATATGCAACCGTTGTCGTTGCACCGCTGGCGTCAGTCATGGTTCCCGGAAGATGTTTCGAGTAATTTGAAATAACCGATAGATCCTTCCACGCTCCGCCTTCCAGCACTTGCACTTTCAGCACGTCCATCCACTTTCCTGGACTGTTCGAGACCTCGTCGTATAGCACTCTCGTCTGACGCCCCTCTTGATCGACTGAACCTGTTGGCATTCCGTATGGATGTGGTGTTGTACCATCGGAGAGAGTGTATTTCGTTTGCGCGACGCTCCAGACATCAGGCTGATCTTTGACTGGATTTTCCACACGCCGAAGAACTTTCGAAGGCGTTGAAATGGTTCCCGGAGCATGGTCGCTCGCTTGGCCATAATAATTGAACCAAACTCTCCCTTCCAAAGGTGTCTTAATACTTCCCAGAACCCCTGTGATTTTATCATCTGGTAGAGCGAGCCAATTGTAGATTGTCGCTTTGGAGTAATCGCCGGGGCCCATGCTCCAGGCTTTTTTGTCCCAGTGATAGGTGTTTCTCCAATGAAGGTTGTCGAGTTTTGGTTTAAACGTAACCGCTTGCCCCGCAACGGTGACGGTGACATCACCTGAAACCACTGGCGGAGGATTTGGGTCGACGCCGTTTGCTGGAAAGTCAGCGTATTCATTCTGTTCGACTCTCTCTTTGTCGCCATAAGGGTCAGTGGCTTCGATGTATCGACCCGGAATACCGATACCCGGGATTTCGTCCCACGCAAACAAGGTGCTTCCGTAAGGCGTGGTCAGCTTCTCGATGAAATCGCCATCTTTATACTGAAATTCAGAAACGATGCCCATGCAATCAATGATCTTCCAAAGTCTTCCATTCGAGTGATAGAGGAAAGATGCCGAGCGTCCAAATGGGTCGGTTATTTTGCGAACCCTGTAGGTATCCTTTGCACGCAGATCTCCTGCTACGGGCGTGTAGCTAAGCACTGTGGCTTGATCCAATGCATCGACCACGGCTACAAGCCTCATATTGCTGTCATAACGTAGAGTTGAGGAATTGCCTTGAGCGTCTATCCAGCGACTCAGGAAATACTTGTCTGGGGTTGTTCCGTTTCCTTGATAATACTCAGCTGAGGAACCATCGCTGTTGGTCGCCTTGAATCCCGTATTGGCTACCCATTGAATGACGGGCAGATCACCAAAACGCGAACTGTAACCAGAACCGTATATGTATTCGAAATATTCGCCGTCACCGTTGATAAGCTGAATCTTGGGGTTCGGTGTTCCGGTGCCTGTTAATTTGATGTAACGGGAATAGCTGTGAGACCAGCGTGCGCCAAAATGCGTATGGGAAGGCTCGTCTTGAATCACCGTGCTACGTTGATCATACCGCAGCTGAATATATGTTTGGGGACCAAACGGTGCCCAATATGAAACGGGAGTATCCTTCAACACGAGTCCGGGATTCAAAAGAGTCAGACCGTGGAAAGCCATCGCCTCTACGGTGGGACACAGGGTATCAGGGTTGGAACCTTGGTCATCTCGTAAATGAGTGCAATGCCTACCATAGATGGTCTTGCTCTCTGCTTCGTTCACCGCCGTGAATCCCTGAGGCAAAGGAGAACCGGCAGTCATCAGAAAATAGCCGCTCGCTTGCTCGTTGATCACCTCTGCAGGAACCCAAGAGTCGACTTTCAGGTGGACATCCTCCAGGCGATACAATCCATCCTTTTCTTCTGTAATTGCTGAATAGTGCCCATACGAGAGGTGAATAACACTGGGAACGGGAATCGCGGTTCCGCTAATCCGCTTGTAGGGCGTCAGCGTTCCGTCCGACTCAAGGCTGTGCGCGCGGAGTTCGAACAAAGAGAGGCCGTTTTTGATGAACTCCTTCTGTTCCACTTCATCATGAACGTCGGGAAAAATTGGACGGAAACCCTTTGGAACACAGATTCGGTTTGCAGCCGTAAAGCCGCAGAACACGTTGCGCTCGGCGCGCGTGTCGAAGAACGCCAACGCGTGTTTCGCGCGCCACCTAGCTTCTGTTGCCAAGCCTCCAACCTTTCGGTCTTTCACCGATGCAAGCAATTCGCGAAGCAACTCTTTTCGCCCCATCGTCGACAGCAGATCTAACAAATCTACCAGTACCTCGTCCGCAAGCGTCTTTCCCGCTTCGTCTGCACGCTCTTTACATTCATTCCACGCCAATCGTAGCGCTGCTTCCTGCCGCAGCAAATGTCCATGCACTTTAAACAGCCTGGATTGTTCAAACCGTAAGTTCGCTTTCAGAGGCGAATTGGGATTCGCATCCAAATAATTGTCGAAATGAGCGCGGTTGCCATAGGCGAATCTACCCCCGCCATTTGCATATGCTTCGGCCATTCGTCCCAGACTACCGCGTTCTTGGTCGGAAACATGTATATCCGGACGTACATTCAGTGAAGTTTCGAATGCACGCGCCTTTGCAACGTCCTCGATTGTCGGAATCTCAGCCAATGTGACACGGCTAAAATCTGGCCCATGTACATCCGGAGCTTGTTGGATTCCAGTTGGTTCCGTGCTCAACACGGGAACAGGTGGAACCCACTTTTCCATGAATGCATCCGCATGACGCACATTTGGCGCTGGTTGAGGAGGCTGCTGACCACCCACGAAAGGGAGTGCAGTAAAAAAGTGAACAGGAACAAGCAGCGCGGCAACAAATCGGTAGCGGGCCTTGAGCGAAGGTTTTATCATGAAATTGAAAAGGTCTAATCGAAAATGAAGGAGGTTTATGGGAGCAGTGTCGCTCCTGGTGGCTTAATCAAAGTGATCACCGGGGGCGTAGTATCCGAAGGATTTGAGCTGCCGAGACTGGAGTGATCTGGGTCGAACGGGAACGCATCTGCGAAATCGCCAACTCCATCTCCATCGGTGTCAGGATTCACTAGACTAGTTCCCAACACTAGCTCTTGTGCGTTAGTCAGGCCGTCACCATCCGAATCAAATCCCCGAGGGTCGATGCCCAACTGGATGGAAGCGAGGTCATTGATTCCATCGTCGTTACTGTGTTCGTTATCGGGATTTGTTCCTAGATGAATTTCCGTGTAATCGTTCAATCCATCGGCATCGCGATCTTCCGGGCTGGCTATCACAACTGGGATACTTGAGTAGGTAGTCATTCCGAGCCCCAATTGCCCATAATCATTGCCTCCCCAGACTACAACATCCATATTCTCATTGAGTGCCAGTGCATGTGATCCACCTGCAGCAACTCGCTTCCAAAGACTCGTCGGTGCAGCAGAAGCGAGAGCAAATAGACTTCTTGAATCAACTCTGAAGTTTGGCGGATAGACTCCTGCGTCGAAAGCAAGTTGATCGCGCTCGTTGTTCCCCCAAGTCTTAATTGAGCCATCCTCCAAAACCGCGAAACCAAATTCAGAGCCGGCACATACTTGTGCAACCGTGGTTATGCTGGGCGGAATAGACAGGTAAGCTTGCACCTGGCTCGGATACATGGAATCCGTATCCGAGCTGTTACCAAGCTGGCCCCACTCATTGTCGCCCCAAGAGAACGCCGTCTTCACTCCAGTAAGATTCACCGCTGCCACCGAGAACTCGTAACCAGCGCTGATTCCGAATGCTCCGCTCAACGCCGGGCCACCGGAAGATGCCAGCACTTGCACGACATAATTCTTATCGACTGTGGTTCCGTCACCCAGTTGGCCTTTATTGTTGTCGCCTGTGGCCCAAACCGCGTCTGATTTCCGAACAAGGCTGTGCCTGCCCCCCGCAGCTATTTCAGAGACTGAACCGACTTGGTTTCCTCCCGAATCCTTCATGAACACAGCAAAGGACCTATTGGTCGTAGTCGTGTCTCCAAGTTGTCCTTGGTCGTTTGCTCCCCATCCCATAATTTTTCCGTTGTTCAAACCGCCCAACAACACTAGTGCAAACGCGTCCCCAGCGTCGATTGCGACACCATCAGTAACGAAGGTTGGAGTATTCGATAGTCGCACCTGAACTGGATACGAAGAGGACGTAGTAGTCCCGTTTCCCAGTTGGCCCGAAGAGTTAAGGCCCCACGCCCAAACAGTTCCGTCAGTCTTCAAAGCCATGGAGAAGAAATCCCCTGCCGCCACATCGCATACACCGCTCAGCGGCACACCGGCGGAAGCGAAGACCTGCGACCATTTGTTGGTGGAAGTTGTCGTCCCATTTCCAAGCTGGCCGTTGGTGTTGTCACCAGCGGCCCAGACGGTTCCATCAGCGCGCAGCCAAAGTGAGTGCCGATATCCCGCCGCTACGTCACCTCCCATGATATAGTTTTCAACCACCGTGACACTAGAACTCAATCCGCTGGCCCATGCTTTAACGCGCAGTTGATGGCTTTCCGTAAGCGTCACAAAGGATCCACTCGCAATCGTCGACGAACTGGTTGTTGGCTCGCTGCCATCGAGCGTGTAGCGAATCGTCGAGCCGGGCGTCGCGCACGAAATCGTCACATCCAGAGGCAAACGATTGAAATAGCCCCCTACAGGGCTTAGTGAAGGCGTTATCGTCGCCGGGTCGTTATCCACGATCGATACGTTTGCAGCGCTGCTTGCCCCAATTGTGTAGGCTGCATTGGAGGTTATGGTGAACGTAAGGGTCTCAGAACCCTCTACCGAAGAATCGTCCGTGGGTTTCAGCGGAACTGTCACGCTTGATGCTCCGGCTGCGAACACTGCACTTCCTGAAAATGCAGGGTAGTCACTTCCAGATGTAGCAGTTCCCGAGACCGAATAATTGACCGTCAACGCACTGAGCAACGTCCCAGTTCGAGTGAATACAAATGCAGGCGCCGCTGGGCCCTCTTCCGCAATCGTTGATTCAGCTGCCGTTACCGAAATGACCGGCTTCCTTTCGTCGTCGATCAGGCGAAAATTCACTACACTTGGTTGACTTACAACATAGGTATCACTTGCTGACGGCACTAGGGTTACGATGACCGTTTCATCACCTTCATCGAAGCCATCGTTGATTGGCGTAATTGTGACAACAATATGGCTGGCGCCTGCGGGAATACTCACTGCAGCGAGGCCTGTGTGATCTCCGCCGACTGTAGCAGTTCCTCCCACAGTCAGATTGACTGGCAGTGAAGAAGCAACGGAACCGTCGCGGGAAACTACAAACCTTCCCAGCCCTGACGGGTTTTCAAAGATGTCCGTTTCGACGGCGGCAATACTCACGACCGTGGGCTTATCATTAATCATGACATTTGCAGCAGTCCCTCCCGCAACGGTCACATAAGAACCCACGCCCGCTGACAGAGTTAATGTCGCAGTTTCTTGGGTTTCCGTCAGCCCATCACTTGTCGGAGACAATATGATATCAGCGGTGGAGGTGTTGAGGGGAATTTCCTTAAACCCAGGCAGGAGGTAGTCGGAACCATTAACTGGAATTCCCGACATTGTATAATAAGCCACTACAGGAACCGTCGCCCGTGTCGTCCCAATTCCTGATACCTTGAGAGTCACTCTGAACGTTCCAGTATTGCTACCAGACTCAGACGCTGAAAAATCGGGCGAAGCGACGGTGACCTGTGGGTCGAAAATGGAAATATTTCCGGAGATATTTCCGCTGTATGTATACTCAGCAGTTGGTACGATGGTGATTGTCAGGGTGTCACCGTGGTCCGCGTCCGCATCTTCTAGTGCCGTCACCGGAACCGTCACATCGGCTTGACTGGCAGGAATGGTAGCAGTGCCGCTCAGGGTCTGATAATCGCTGCCGCTCGTAGCGCTCCCCGTAGCGGTATAGGTCACTACCAAAGGTGACGCGGTAACCGGTGAGCGAGTGAACTTAAATCCAGCTGCGGAATGACCGACAGCCTCATACGCGGCCCCATCCGTGATTGTAAGGGAGACTGTAGGACCAACTGTGACGCTCAAGGGGCTGCTCACACCGACTGCGCCTGTTACGTCGTATGCAATGGCCGTGTAGTTGGACGACCCAGCAGGCATACTCGTCCAGGCATAAGAGTAGGGAGCTACATTGTCGTATCCCACGAAGGCACCATCACGATAGAAATCAACCCGTGAAATTGCATCTCCGTCGGGCTCTGTAACCGTGGCGTTGAGGGTGAAATTGCCCGGGGCGAGTAGGTTTGCCTCTCCGGCCAAAGCCAACGAAACAACAGGGTTTTGATTCGAGACACGGAGGCTATAGGTGACATCAGTTGCGTAGACAACATTTGCCGGCGTCGTTGCTTGGTTGCCTGTTTCGCCGTGCGCATTGTATCCCCAGCCCCAAATCTTTCCGTCTTCAGTAATAGCCAAGCTGTATCCTGGCCAAGGGGATGCCACATCATGCCCGCCTGTCGCGATGTATACGACTCCAGTCAAATCCTGGGTGCTCGATGTCTTTACACGGACTGGGAGAGTTCGCTGGGTCGTGGTTCCGTCGCCGAGTTGCCCATCCGCGTTGTATCCCCAGCTCCAAATCTTCCCATCGCTGCCCAATGCTAATGTAAAACGACCCGCTGCAGCTACTTGGACAATTCCAGTCATCGGCACCCCTGCCGATTGCTCCACTGGGTAAGGATAGCTCACAACACCTGAAGCCGACTGTGCGTTTCCTAGCCTCCCGTTGGCTTGCTGCCCCCAAGTCCACACGGATGTATTTCCACTTCCGTCTTTCCGAATCGCTACTGCGTGCTCCCAGCCGGCTGAGAAGTCGATTACATCCGCGAGGAAATTCGACGCATCAACTTTAAGCTGCTGTGCCCAGCCAACAGTCGTTGTAGACCCATCCGAGAGTTGACCATACGCGTTATGCCCCCACCCCCAAAGCTCGCCTTTCCCAGTAACGGGATTTACATTCCTCAGTGCCAATGCGAAAGCCTGACCTGCACGGACCTGTAGAGCCCCAGTCAGGGGTGTCGTGCTGTTCACGCGCACTTGCCGCGCATACTTGCTGCCTGTCAGATTTGCGGTAGCTGAAGTGTAACCATCCGCCACTCGACCAAGTGCCCGCTGGCCCCATGCCCATATGTAGCCGTCGCAGTCCACTGCGGTCGAGAAGCCGTAGCCAAGCGATACACCAACGATTTTATCCAGAAAATCTGTGGAAGATGCTGTTCCGTATACTACATCATTCTTAAGAACCCGTCTGACAAACGACTGGTCTGTGGTTGTATTATCGCCAAGCTGGGCGCTCGAATTTTCCCCGACCGCCCAAACCGCTCCAATCACGCCAGCAACGTCCCGTTCTACGAGTAGAGTTGCTGAGTAACCGGCAGCCATATCAGTTACGTCTTGAACTGGATCATTTCCTGGCTTCTGAACGGCGACCGGAGCTCCAGGGGCGAGTATAATGTTGCCCGCAGCAGCACTGCCATTTCCCAAGCGTCCGCTCCCTTGTGCCCCCCACGCCTTCAGTTGGCCGTTAGATTTGAGCGCGAGGACATGGTAAGCACCAGCCGAAACTGCGCCAGTGACCCGAAAATCCGCAGACTTGACGCTGCTGTCGGTTGAACCCGCTTTGAATCCCTTCGCTTTTAGCGTCAGATTTCGTTGAATGAAGATCTTTCCATCGACTGGCACCAGCTCGCTTGACGAATTCGGTTCGGTCGTATCAGTGGTAAATCGCAACGTCGCGCCAGAGGTGGCGCAGGTAATAGTTACGTGGAATGGCCTCACACCGTCAGCGTTGTCCGGCGCAAACTCTGGCGTGGCGACCACCTGAGCATGCACGCCAAGCACAAAGGACAGGAAAAAGAGGGTTGATAGCGCTAAAGAACTGATGTGGCGCGAAAGTAGTCCAAAATGTTGTGGCATAGAGTCTGAAATCAGTGGAATCGGTCACGTTAGTTAGTCCAACCTGAGTGCCCGAGGCAACAAACTCATATGTCGAGGGATCGGGCGACGAAACGCCGATTAAGACAATGGGGACCTTATTTCGCTTTGAGTATTCCATCGCCAATCTTATTCGTCAAACGAAAGTTCCAGAATGTATGTGAAGAATCCGTGACCAACCTCTCTCCTACGCACTCACTCTCTTTTTACCGCAGTTCACCCGCCCTCTGCTCCACGACAGTGCGACGCCTTCGGGGACGGGTTGGAAGGCAGCTGGGCACACGCAAAGAGCTCCTAAGCCGGAAGCGGGAGCGAAGCGAAGCGCGGTGGGATGTCGTTGGAGGGCGCAGCGTAAGCGGACGCGTGGCGAAGGAACTCTTTCGGTGTGCGGGGGGTGGCGAGAGTGACGCGGTCTCTTCTGCCGGAAGCATCGGCAAGCCGATGCTCCGCAGGAGCGGCAGAAGAGTCGGCGTCACGCGGTGGTGGTGGGGGCTCGGTGGCGTGGGGGCTTGAAACTCCCCTCTGAATGTCTGGATTGAAGCGGGCGGGACTTGTTCACAAACGCTCGCGAGACGAGGTTGCGGCAGTCCGAGTCCCCCACGGCTCGGACGCTGGCGCTAAGCCAGAGCAACCGGTTTGTGAACAAGTTGCGGTGGGACGGCTGGCAGGCTGCGGGTGTGTGCGCACACGGGAAGCGTTCCGGAGACGGAAGCGGGAGCGTGCGTCGCTGGGAGGGAGCTTCTGGCTGGCGACGCGGAGCGTACGCGTGTCGGAGGAACGCTTTCCGTGTGCCGGGATGGTGGTGGAGCGACACGGTCTCACTTTCCGGGTGCTGAGCCTGCGAAGCCGACGTAGGAGCGGAACGTGAGACGGTGTTGTGCGGTGGGTGGTGGGGGTTTGGTGGGAGATGGTATCCACAGAGAACTCAATCTGCGTCCACCCTCAACCGCTTGCGAATTCGAACAAGGCGAGATGCCATATTCTTTAATTTATTTGCCCCCCAAAAACGTGGATGAGGATTTGCATAGAGGCTGAGGAACACGTCGCATTCGAGCTTCGCGGTGTAGTCGAAGGTGCTTTCGGCTAAGCGCAAGAGCATTGAACTCCTCAAATGTTTGGACAGCAGCCCTCATGTGCGGGCTGCGCAAAATTCCGAGTAATCGTTTCGCGGCTTTCCGTATTTCCTCCCTAGCCCGTATGCGGGCACTGCTTTCCTCGTCATGGGACGATCATGACGTACCGTCAGTTTTGTCGCAAGGTGCCTGCGGATTGGTCCGACCGGCGCGTGAGCCGACCGGGACACGTAAAGGACATGGTTTGTATGGTGTCCTTTAAGCCCCGCGCGAGAGCAGAAACGGGAGTTCGCGAGACGCTCCGTGCGTCAGCACGGTGCGGCACCCGTCCCCGAGGTTTGGTGAGCACAGGCGTGA
>JAYUWZ010000108.1:0-2084 GCA_043753265.1 Verrucomicrobiaceae bacterium | reverse complement strand
GGTGAAGCCGCTGTTGAGGATGACGTAGCGTGAGGGGTTGAGTGGGTTTGGGTAGATGGTGATGGCGACGTTATTGGCGGCGTCGGCGGACTGGGTGCCTAGCGCAAGGGTTTTGGCGTCCCATTTCAGCGGGAGGCTGGGGAGGATTTGCGCGAGCACTTTGTTGGAGGATGGATCGCCCCAGAGCACGAGGTTCGCGTTCTTAATGAGATCGGGGGTTACCTTGGTGTCGTCGATTACCTGCGCGTCGCCGCGATAGACTTTGCGCCATGCCACGATGGCGTGTTCCATCTCGGCCTTGGCCCATGCGCCGACGGCGTCGTTGAGCGGTTTGCCGGTGGGGCGGACGAAGACGAAGCGGGACATGAACGCGTGGTCGATGGGGCCGCATACGGATGGCGTCTTCCGGAGCTGGCCGGCTACAGACGTCTCAATGTCCTCGGCGATCCACCTGCCTTCCGACGCGCGCAGGAATACTGCCCGGCGGCTGCTGCGGCCTTGGGAAACGGCCTGGGTGGCCTCCTTCCCATTGACGAGAATTTTAGAGGGTCGGAAGTCAGCCGGGATATCCGCGATGACGGAAGTGACGTTCTTGAGTTTGAGGTCGAGGGTGTCGGTGCCGATGCGCTCGGCTTCCACGTCGGCGCGCTCCCAGTGTTTCTCCAGGCCGGTCACCGTGATCCACTCCATCTTGGGATAGATGAGCGTGTAAGTGGTGAAGCGGACTTTTTTTGGAAACGCTTCATTGCCCGTTTTCACGGCAGCGTCCACGAGTTCGTTGATTTTGGGTTTCGAGTCGGGGTGGTATTTGTGGGCGGTGTCAGGGCCGATGATGTGGGGGATCGTGACGCCTTCTTTCTCGGCGTATTTAATCATGATCTCTGCGGCCTGCTTTTGGCCATCTTTCTCGCCGGAGTAGGCGACGGTGGCGGTGTTTGAGAGGTTTACCGCCACGGTCGTGGCGTCGTACCAGCGCCAGAGCTTTTGCTCCCAGGCGGGAGGGACTTCCTTGCCTGGGGCGAGAGCCTTGAAAAATTCTGCGGTCTCCGCGAAGCCCGCGCCGGGTGCGGCGGCGGCCCACAGTCCCGCGTAGTGGGTGGCGAATTGCCAGCAGGCTGCGCCGCCCATGCTGAAGCCGCGGATGACGAGGCGCTTTTCGTCGATGGGGTAGTGCTTTTTGATGTCCTCCAGCACCTCGAAGAGATCCATCTCACCGGCAAATTTGTTGGCGTTGCAGTAGCGTCCGTAGAGCTGGCAGAGGATGGCGCGGGGTGGGGTGAACTCGCCTTTGCTCTTTTGCACGCCTTCAATGAAGGAGAGCTCGCTGAGTTTTTCGGCGCGGCCGTGGCACCAGAAGTCGAGACGGTACGGGGCGCACTCGTCGCCCTCCTTGAAGTCGTCCGGGATGAGCACGCCGTAGGGCTGCACCGAGCCGTCGATCCTGGAGCGGTAGCCACGGGCGACGAGGCCGGTTTGTGCGTTCCATGGCTTCTGGCCCTTGGCGAGGGAGGCGGCGCGGGCGAGGCCGAGTTTGATATGCTCCTTGGCGACGGGGATTTGCTTGGGATCGAAAATCTCGTTGTAGCGAAGCGCCCAGTCGGCGGACTTGAAATAGATCTCCACATTGGGGAGTTCTGCCTCGTTCTTGGGGTCTTTTCGCAGGGCTTCGATCGCTGCGCCGAGTTGTTTCAGGTTCGACTCGATATCGGCCCGGTCCGTGGCGGGTACTTCGATGCCTGGAGGGGGGATGGGTTTTACCGTCTGCGCGGAAAGCGTGAACGGAAGCAGGAGGGCAGAGAGGACGAGTTTCATCGTGGGATGACAACCAGCCAGAGGGGTGGGGGTTGGCGAGTATTTTCGGAATGACGGATGACGGATGACGGATGACGGATGACGATGGGAGGGGTTGTTGGGGTTATTGCGCATTTTGCGAGATGCGTATGTCTGAGGTGTTGCGGGGATTATCGGCGATGAGGCGTCGCCGATAATCGTGTGGGGCAAGTGGCTGAGATGGTGATGGATGTGTGATCGATGGGGATTTAGTGCGATAAGTGCGATCGCTTGGTTTGCGGGGTTTTGAGGGG
>JAYUWZ010000107.1:0-2085 GCA_043753265.1 Verrucomicrobiaceae bacterium | reverse complement strand
TTTGAGAATTTCAAGCCAGAGTAAGTTGCTGTTTGGTTCGTTATTCGATTCCGAATTGGCGAATGTTTTGCGGCCTATTGTAATAGAGCTTCAGACCTCCAATGAAATCGACCTCCAGCCGCACATCGAAGGAGAAAAGCGCAAAGCCTCGCCAAGTCGACGCGCCTGCGACCGCCAATGCCGCCATCACCGAGTTAAAAGCTCTAGCCACGAAGGCCACGCTCGACGGCATGGCACGCTACGCGATCCCGTCCGACAAGGCGTTCGGTGTTGCGATGCGGGATGTGCAGGCGGTGGCAAAACGCATCGGCAAAAATCACGCCCTCGCCTTGGAACTCTGGGCGACCGGCTGGTACGAGGCGCGCCTCCTCGCGATCTACCTGGACGATCCCGCCAGCCTCACCGTGTGCCAAATGGATGAGTGGTGCCGCGACTTCGACAACTGGGCCGTGGTGGATACCGCGTGCTTTGCACTGTTCGATCGCACCCCCCACGCGTGGGGCCGCGTGAAGCAATGGGCAGGGAGCAAGGAGGAGTTTGTAAAGCGCGCAGCCTTCGCACTGATATGGGGCCTCTCGGTGCATGACAAAACGGCTGGTGACGATGCCTTCCTGACCGCCCTGAAACTCGTCGAGGAGGCCGCAGCCGATGAACGAAACTTCGTGAAGAAAGCCGTAAGCATGGCACTACGCGCAACCGGCAAACGCAACCCCGCGCTCAACGCCGCCGCACTGGTAGTGGCCGAGCGTCTCATGGCCTCAACCAGCCCTTCAGCGCAATGGATTGGGAAGGACGCATGCAAAGAACTGCGCGGGGGGTCGGTGGTAAAGCGGATTGCGAAGAAGTAGGCATGCGCGAGCACTCGACATTCCCCGCATATGGTGAACGCTCCCGCCACGATCACACCACGCATGAAAATCGACGGAATCAAAGGCTGTTACGAGAAAACCGGCAAACTGTTCTACTTCGCCCGCATGTGCTCAAAGATTCGCCTGCACGCGCAGGGAAAACTTCCCGCCGACTATTTCGACATGCTCGGCCAGGGGTTCGATGGACGCACCTGCCGCTATTTGTCCGTGAACTACGCGGATGTAAAAGCACAGGTGCTCGCGGGCCGCAGCGACGAGGAGGTGCTGGCGTGGTGCTTTGCAAATGGCCGCACCCTCACCGACGAAGAGGTGCTCATCTACAATAGCTTCATGAGCAAGCGCGGGTGGCGCGACGACGAGACAGATGAGTTCATCCCCGAGATGATTCAGCAGTACGGGCTGAAGAACGACGGCACCGCCATTACCGATTTCGACCTCATCGAAATCGACGAAGGCCGTTGGTATCCCGACATGTGGCGGGATGCTTGGAAGTAAGCGCGCGGACAACTATCCTCAATTCACACCCATGCGAACATTTGCCAAGCTCCCTGTCCTGCGACTCCTCGCTGTGATGTTTGTCGCCTGGTTCGCGTGTGGCTGCTCCTCGGCCATTCGTGGAAGGGGTCCGAAAGTTTACCGCTATTCCAGCAACAGAGACTTCAGCCGGGAAGTAGTGCTGAAGGAACTGGGGACACCGGAATCGTCCACCACGTTCCGCAATGCCCGCACCGCGGCTGTGCTCAAGGCGCAAGGCAATCCAGCATTTGCCGACTACACGGGCCGTAGTTCCGTGCGGGTGGCCGTGGTGGACCGCTATATTTTCAAAGGGCCTGTGCTCGATAACGCTGCGTTCAAGGACAGCTACGGCATGGGGGGATTTGCAGTGATGACGCTCGGGTTATCCGAATTGATCTTTTTGCCCATTGCCATCGTGGATGCTATTTCCACCGCGGGGAGTGTGCACCATTTTTACATGGCCTACAGTCCCGCTAACGCTCTCGTGGCTTATCGTCTGATCAAAGTGCATTGAGCCCCACTACGGCTTCACCTTCGCGAGGTAGATGGCCGATTTCCCCTCGTGCGAAGCGTAGTAGCTGAGCCACAGCACGCCCTCGTGCTCGACCATCCCCGCGTAGCTCGTGTCGCCACCGCTCGGCAGCGTAAGGGTCGGCTCCCAGGCCGTGGCGGTGAGCGGTCCGAGCGCGGTCTTCGCTCC
>JAYUWZ010000106.1:0-4656 GCA_043753265.1 Verrucomicrobiaceae bacterium | reverse complement strand
CTGCTCATCCGGGCCGGGGTCACCGAGGGCCGCACGCACCTCATCTACGCCACTGGCGAAGCACTCCCCAATGATGAAATCCTCAGCGCCACCATGGTCGCCTATGTGCTCGAAAAAGCAGGCATCAAGGACATCAAGATCGTCGACGGTGGACTCCCCTCCTACAAGGCCTCCGGATTTCCCGTGACGCAGGATTACTTCGGCAATCCTGTCGGCAAACTACCCAAAAAAGCCGATCCCGGCATCGCAATTGCCGTCGACGATGTGCTGAAAAACAAGGACAAGGCGGGCTTCGTAATAGTAGACGCGCGCCCCCTCAATGAATACGAGGGCAAGGACGACGTATGGCTGCGCAAGGGCCACATCCCTGGCGCGGTGAGCTTCCACTGGGCGAAGCTCATGGAGAAGGACAACACCCACAAATTCAGAAAGTATGAGGACGTGAAAGCCGAACTCGAGGCCGCGGGAATCACCCCCGACAAGGACGTGCTCGCCTACTGCGGCACCTCGCGCGAGGGCAGCCTGGTGCGCTTTTATCTCAAGCATGTCGCGGGCTACCCGAAGGTGCGCCTCTACGAGGGTGCGTGGAAGGAATACGTGTGGCTGAAGGACAAGAGCCTTCCCGCCGAAACCGAGGCCCCTGCAAAAGCCGCAGCACCCGCAGAGCCTGAGAAGAAGTAAACTCAGAGTCCACGGGCTAGCGAGCGTCTGCGAGGCGCTCGCAGCACGCAGTTTCGGGGATTGCAGGCGTCCCGCCGCCTGTTGTGTCGGGCGTCCCGCGCGACACGCTGCGAACTATTGAAACCGGTCCCAAAACATTTTCGTTGCGCACGCATGAAGGAAACTCTAAAAACGGGCATAGTTTCCGGAGTAATGCCAAAATCCATCACCAAGCCTTCAGTCGAACCAATAGCCGCAGACCCCGCCGTGCGCACCCGCATCATTTCCGGTGCCCGTGGGCATTTCTTCGCGCACGGCTTCCGCAGCGTCACCATGGATGACCTCGCCGCCGAAATGCGCATGAGCAAGAAGACCCTCTATGTGCACTTCCCCGGCAAGACAGCCCTGCTCGAGGCGGTGATTCAGGACAAGCTCGCCCGCGTTGAGGCAGATATGCAGCGCGTCTCCACAGCGGCGGATTTTGCAAAGCAACTCCAGGCCCTGCTCGCCTGCCTGCGCGAGCACGGGGAGGAGATTCAGCCCCCGTTTGTGCGAGACATGCAGCGCGAGGCTCCCGAGCTTTTTGCAAAGGTGCAGGCAGGCCGCGCCCGGCTCATCCAGCGCTACATCGGCGAACTGCTCGTCACCGGGAGAAAGGCCGGCCGCATCCGCAAGGATGTGAGCGTCGAGTTCCTTGTCGAGATGCTCATCGGCGCGGTGAATGCCGTGCTCAATCCCACCAAAATCGGGGAGTTCGACATGACCCTCAAGGTCGCTTTCGGCAAAGTCATCACCATCTTTTTGGAGGGCGCCTCCTCGGCACAGAAATCAAAATGAAACCGCACGCACTCATCGCTGCCATCCTCGCCATTGTGCTCCCCGCCTGCTCGCCGAAGGACACCGATCGCGCCCAGGGCTACATCGAGGGGGAATACCTCTACATCGCGTCCCCTCGTTCCGGTTCGCTGGAAACGCTTTCGGTTTCCAAGGGTGCCGGTGTGAAGGCTGGTGAGCCGCTCTTCAGCCTGGAGAGCGGCTCCGAGCGCGCAGCCCTGGACGAGGCAGAGCGCCGCCTCGCCCAAGCACGCGCAAATTTCGACGATGCCAAAAAAGGTCGCCGCCCCGAGGAGATCGCCGTCATCGAAGCCCAGCTCAAGCAGGCCCGCGCCGCGCTCTCGCTATCGGAAATCGAACTCGCCCGCCAGCAGGAGCTCTTCAAAACCCGCGCCAACTCCGCGCGCGACCTCGACGTGGCCCGTTCACAGCACGATCAGGACATCCAGCGAGTCCTGCAATTCGAGGCCGACCTCGCCACTGCGCGGCTCGGCTCCCGCACCGACCAGGTCGCCGCCGCCGAGGCATTCGTGAAAGTGCAGCAGGCTGCGCTCGACCGCGCCAAGTGGGACCTCTCGCAAAAGAACCAGAGCGCACCACAATCCGGCCTGGTCTTCGACACCATCTACCGCCAGGGCGAATGGGTGGCCGCAGGCCGTCCCGTCGTGGCCCTGCTCCCGCCGGGCAATGTGAAGCTCCGCGCGTTCGTGCCGGAGCCGCGGCTCGCATCCATCAAGCTCGGCGCTCCCGTGCGCGTGTATATGGACGGCAGCGCGACACCCATTACGGGAAAGGTGAGTTTCATTTCTCCGAGTGCCGAGTACACCCCGCCCGTAATCTACAGCAGGGAGACACGCGCAAAGCTCGTCTATCTGGTGGAGGCAGTATTTGAGCCCGCCGTCGCCGCCACCTTGCACCCCGGCCAGCCCGTGGAGGTGGAGTTCTAGTCATGGATTCCGAATTCGCCATCGATGTGCGCGGAATGACCAAGCGCTTCGGCGATCGCACGGTTGTGAATGACATCTCGCTGCAAGTGCGCGCGGGTGAAATCTACGGCTTCCTCGGCCCGAATGGCAGCGGCAAGACCACTTTCATCCGCATGCTCTGCGGCCTGCTGCGTGCCGATGCGGGCAGCGGCCAGTGCCTCGGCCACGACGTCATCACGGAAAGCGAAACCATTAAGCGGCAGGTAGGCTACATGACGCAAAAGTTCAGCTTCTGGGAGGATCTCAGCATCGCGGAAAATCTCGATTTCGTCGCGCGCATGTACGGCGTGCCAAATCGTCGCGAGGCCGTGCAGGAGAGCATCGAGCGCCTCGGCCTCTCCACGCGCAAGACGCAGCTTGCCGGGCAGCTCTCCGGCGGATGGAAGCAGCGCCTCGCCCTCGCCGCCTGCCTCATCCACAAGCCGAAACTGCTGCTGCTCGATGAACCCACCGCTGGCGTCGACCCCAAGGCCCGTCGTGATTTCTGGGAGCAGATTCACCAGCTTGCAGGGGAGGGGCTCACCTTTCTCATCACCACGCATTACATGGATGAAGCCGAGCGCTGCCACCGCCTCGCTTATATTTCCTACGGCACCTTGCTCACCCACGGCACAGTCGCCGAGGTCATCGATCACGTCGGCCTCACCACGTGGTCCGTCGCAGGGCCCGATCTCAACCGCCTCGCCACGCAATTGCGCGAGCTGCCCGCCGTCGAGCAGGCCGTCGCATTTGGCAGCAGACTGCATGTGAGCGGGGGGGATGCCGCCGCGCTGGAGGCCGCCATCGCCCCATTCCGCCGCGAACCTTACGCGTGGGAGCAGGTGCGCTCGGGCCTGGAGGACGTGTTCATCCACCTCATGGAGCATTCGCGCGACAACTTCGCATCGTGAGCAATCACCCGCGATTTTCGCTCGCCCGCCTCATGGGCATCATCGTGAAGGAATTCACCCAGATGCGCCGCGATCGATTCACGTTCGCCATGATGTTTGGCATCCCGCTCCTGCAGTTGATCCTGTTCGGCTTCGCCATCAATTCCGATCCGCGCCATCTGCCCACCGCAGTGCTCTCTGCCGATCACGGCCCCCACGCGCGCACGCTGTTGTGCGCGATGAAAAACAGCACCTATTTCGATTTCGTGCGCGAGGTGCACAGCGAGGCCGAGGCCCGCGCCGCCCTTGCACGGGGCGAGGTGCAGTTCGTGGTCAATATCCCGCTCGATTTCTCCCGCTCCATCCTCCGCGGCGAACGCCCTGCCGTGCTGGTGGAGGCCGACGCGACTGATCCCGCCGCAACCGGTGGAGCCGTAGCCTCGCTGAATGCATTGCTGAACAACGCGCTGCGAAACGATCTGAAAGGTCCGCTGGAATTTCTCGCCGCCACCCCCGCGCCCGTGGAACTCCGCGTCCACGCCCACTACAACCCGGAAAATGTCACGCAATACAACATCGTCCCCGGCCTCATGGGCGTCATCCTTACCATGACGATGATCATGATCACCGGCCTCGCCATCACGCGCGAGCGGGAGAGGGGAACGATGGAAAATCTGCTCTCCATGCCCACCCGCCCCAGCGAGGTACTCGTTGGAAAAATCGTCCCCTACATCTTCATCGGCTACGTGCAGGTGGCCGTCATTCTCGTGGCCGCGCGCTTCATGTTCAGCGTGCCGATGATGGGCAGCATCCCGCTCCTTCTCCTCGTCGCTCTCGTTTTCATCGCGGCAAACCTCGCCATGGGCATCACGTTCTCCACCATCGCCAGGAATCAACTCCAGGCCATGCAGATGACGTTCTTTTTCTTCCTCCCATCCATGCTGCTCTCCGGCTTCATGTTCCCATTCCACGGCATGCCGCACTGGGCACAGGTCATCGGCGAGGCCCTGCCCCTCACGCATTTCCTCCGCATCGTGCGCGGCATCCTGCTCAAGGGCAACGACGCCTCCGCCATCCTCCCCGAGCTCTGGCCCATCGCCCTCTTCGCCGCCATCATGCTGGCCATCGGCATCAAGCGCTACCGCCAGACACTGGATTGAAAATGGAGAATGAAGACACGAATTTCGCCTGTTCCTGAACCACGGCAGCCATCTCTACTTGAGACTACTGAGGTGCAACGGAATTTTGGACCGGTTTGTTGTTTAGTTAGATGAGAGGATGAGGGATTCGAAGTGGCTGGGGGATTT
>JAYUWZ010000105.1:0-2087 GCA_043753265.1 Verrucomicrobiaceae bacterium | reverse complement strand
ACGCTCGTGGACGGCAACCGGCAATGGTTCAAGTCGTGCTTCGGGACAGAGCTGGTCGAGACCCCGCTCGATGTGTCGATGTGCGTGCATGCCATTGCAGAGCCGGACATGCTGATTGTGCACGACACCACGTTGGACGCACGCTTCGCAGACAGTCCATTTGTCACGGGGGAGCCGGGCATCCGCTTTTATGCCGGTGCGCCGCTTTTGACGGCCGGGGGCGCTGCGATTGGCACCCTGTGTGTCATCGACCGCGTGCCACGGACGCTCACTGCGGAGCAGGAGCAGGCACTGCGGGTTCTCAGCAGGCAGGTGATGACCCACCTCGAATTGCGCCGCCAGTCACGGGAACTAAAGGAAAGTGAGGACAGCGCAGAGCTGGACCTGATTGCCTCAGAGATGCGCTATCGCCGTCTCTTTGAATCGGCGAAAGACGGCATTTTGATCCTGGATGCTGAAACCGGCATGGTGGTCGATGTGAACCCTTTCATGACCTCGCTGCTGGGATTCTCTCACAAAGAATTTCTCGGCAAGGCAATCTGGGAATTAGGCGTTTTCAAAGACCTCGTGGCCAATGAAGCCAAGTTTGCGGAGCTGCGGGAAAAAGAGTACGTCCGCTACGAAAGCCTGCCGCTGGAGACCACCGATGGGCGACGGATTGAGGTGGAGTTCGTCAGCAATGTGTACCTCGTCGACGGCAAGAATGTCATCCAGTGCAATGTGCGCGACAACACCGAGCACAACATCGCCCTGACGCAGCTCAAAGTGCTGGATACCTGCGTGGAACGGCTCAACGACATGATTGTCATCACGGACGCCACCCCCCTTTCCGAACCTGGGCCAAGGATGATTTTCGTGAACGACGCCTTCGTCCGCTGTACGGGCTTTACCAAAGATGAAGTGATCGGACGGTCTCCGCGTTTACTGCAGGGCCCCAAAACAAACCGCCTTGAACTGGATCGAATCCACGCTGCTTTGCAGGCAGGAAAGGCGGTGCGTACCGAATTGATCAACTACCGGAAGTCAGGTGAGGAATACTGGATTGAAGTCGATATCGCCCCGGTTGTGGATCCCGATGGCAAGGTGACGCACTTCATCGCCATCGAGCGTGACATCACCGACCGTAAGCGCAACGAGGAACGTTTCCGGCGCCTGGTCGACTCCAACGCACAGGGAGTAATGTTTTGGAAGATCACCGGGGAAATCACCGGGGCGAACGATGCCTTCCTGCTTCTCGTGGGCTACACCCGCGAGGATTTGGAATCCGGGCGAATGAACTGGCTCACGATGACGCCACCAGAATCCGCGGAGGCTGACCAGCGGGCTCTGGCAGAACTCGCGGAAAAGGGTGACTGCGCCCCGTATGAGAAGGAATACCTTCACAAGGATGGCTCACGCATTCCCGTCCTCATCGGCGCGGCGGCCTTCAAGGACAGCCCGGGCGAGGGCGTGGGTTTTGCGGTGGATCTCACCGAGCGAAAGAAGCTCGAGCAGCAGTTCCTCCGCTCCCAGCGCATGGAGAGCATCGGCACCCTCGCAGGAGGGATCGCACATGACCTGAACAATGTGCTCTCGCCTATCATGATGTCGCTGGAGGTGCTGAAGATGCGGTTTGCAGACATTGAAAGCCAGACACTGCTCGCCATCTTGCAGACCAGCGCGCAGCGGGGCGCGGATCTCGTGCGGCAGGTGCTGTCTTTTGCACGAGGAATCGAAGGGCGGCGGATCGAGGTGCAGATCCGGCATCTCATCCAGGAGATCGAAAAGACCGCGAATGAAACTTTCCTCAAGCACATCCAAATTCTGACCATCGTCCCCAACGACTTGTGGACGGTGGTGGGTGATCCCACCCAGCTCCATCAAGTGCTCCTCAATCTCTGTGTGAACGCAAGGGACGCCATGCCGGACGGCGGCACGCTGACCATCTCCGCAGGAAACCTGACCCTAGACGCTCAGTATGCCGGAATGAGCGCGAGCTTTGAGGCGAAGCCAGGCCCCTACGTAAAAGTCCAGGTAAAGGACACTGGAACCGGAATGGCCGCGGGCGTCGTGGAGAAAATCTTCGACCCGTTTTTCACCACCAAGGA
>JAYUWZ010000104.1:0-2089 GCA_043753265.1 Verrucomicrobiaceae bacterium | reverse complement strand
CCGGACGCCCCGGCGACGTCCGATTCGTCTTCGGCCTTTTCAAAAAAGGCGATGCCATCGTGCCTGCGGCAGTGGGACTCTACCCGGATTGGAAAGGCCCCGGCGCAAGCCCCCAGACCTATCGCACGCCGGTCGGCACCGCGTCCTTTGCACACGCTGGAGCGATTCCCGGTGTGAAGCTCGGCCACACCATTGATGCCGATGGCAAGGGCTTCGTGATTGTCGCCGCAATCCCCCGCCCCGCCATCCCCGCGATGAAGGCGCCCTTTGGCGGCGCGCTCCGCACGTTGATCAACTTCGACGCCAACCTCGGCGGCCACAATAAATTCTGGTGGGCCAATAGCGATGGCTCCGCCAGCCGCGAAACCTACGACGAACCGAGCGAGGCACGGCTCTATCCCGGCTCGTGGGCCCCTGTGCAATTTACAGGCCTTGGCAACGGCGTCACCCTTCGCAACTGGCAGGTGCTCGGCCCGTTCGGCGGCCCTGGCACGGAAAAGTTCTCCAACGATCCGCGCATCGGCAAGGAAGAGATCCGCAAGTTCCTCGAGCAAGCCACTTACCCAACCGATGACGGCACGGTGGACCTCAAGGCGCAGTTTGAGGGCACCATGGTGCAAGGCTGGTGGAAAGACCCGGGCCGCGTGAAATGGAAGACGGCGAGCATCGCCGACCTCGACACCCGCGCCATCGTAGGCGGGGGCTCGCAGGTATGGTACGGCGCATCGTGGATTTACGCCCCCGCGCCCACCGAGCTGGAATTCGCATTCCAAAGTCATCCCATGACCACGCTGCGCTGGACGTTGAATGGAGTGCCCATCGCAGTCCCCGACAAGGATTACAAAGGCGACGACGGAGGACGCCACCTCCGCGAAGCCAGCCGCCCCGCGACGCTCCAGCAAGGCTGGAATAAAGTCCACTACCGCGCCTTCTGCGTAGGCTACCCGCCCTTCCGCGTAGGCCTGGTGCTCAAAGGCCCCGAGGCAAAACTCTGGCCCCTGCGCCTCTCCGCCACCCCACCCGCCAACGCACCATGAGCCCGCATATGAACATCCTCATCACAGGAGCCACCCGGGGCATCGGTTTCGCCGCCGCACAGCAACTCGCCGCACGCGGCGCAAGGGTCATCATCGCCAGCCGCGATGCCGATCGCGCCGGGGCCGCCGCCAAGAAAATCGGCGCAGGCGCCACATCGGTCGCACTCGACATCACCGATCCCGCGAGCATCGTCAAGGCAGTCGAGATCCTCACCAGCCGTGAAGGCGCACTCGACATCCTCGTGAACAACTCCGCCGTCCTGCTCGACCACTACGAGGGCCTCATGTCGCTGAAACCGGAAGTGCTCCGCGACACTCTCGAAACCAATCTCATCGGCACCCTGCGCATTACCCAGGCCTTTGTGCCGCTGCTCTCCAAATCCAAAGCCCCGCGCATCATCAACGTCTCCAGCGGAGCCGGCCAGCTCGATGGCGAGCCGCAGGCGTGGGCCCCCGCCTACAGCATGAGCAAGACCGCGCTCAACATGCTCACCCAGCAGCTCACCGCAGCCCTGCCGGACTTCGCCATCAACTCCATGTGCCCCGGCTGGTGCCGCACCGAGATGGGCGGACAGGAAGCCCCGCGCACCGCTGAAGAAGGCGCGGAAACCATCACATGGCTCGCCCTCGACACACCCCATTCGCTGCGCGGCGGCTTCTATCGCGACAAGGAGCGCATTGCATGGTGATGCTCTGGATTGGACGCACTCGCGAACTCACACCATGATGTCACTCATGCCACGCATCTTGCTTTTGCTCCTCGCGCTCACCCTAACCGCGCTGGGCGTGAACTCGCTGGAACAGAATTTCACATGCCCGATTTGCGCGACCGAGTGGAAGCAGCGCGTGGAAACCTCTGCCCGGCCAAACGGCATCCGCCTCGACCTGCGCCAGCTCGGCGATGTGCAAGATCCCGCCACCCTCCCCCAGTGCCCCAAATGCCGCTTCGTGCTTTTCACCGAAAATCTGAGCGAACCCGCGCTGGAGAAACTGAAGCCCTTTATCCAGGGACAGGATTACCAGATTCTCGCAGACAAAAGCCCCACCTACGC
>JAYUWZ010000103.1:0-2091 GCA_043753265.1 Verrucomicrobiaceae bacterium | reverse complement strand
GAAGTGAAGAAAGGCTCATTTTCCTGCAACTCCAAGTTTTCCACACATCCAGAACGTTCAGCACATGCGAACTGATTCACCGCGTTGTATACTTTTGTTACCAATACGGGATTCGCTTTGAGCACCCATTCCCTAGTGACACTTACCATGATGCAGCTCTGCCTGATACCCTGTGCGCTCCTCGCGCTGTCCATGCCGTGCCTCGCGCAAAAGCCCAAGCCGGCGGTTCCGGCGGTCCAATCGGCCTCTGCAAATCCCTCCACCCCAGGAATCAAGCCGCTCATCAGCTCCGAAATGGGAGGGCGCGACCTGGTGTTTATTGCCAGCGCTCTCGATTTGAGCCGGGTGATGACTTTCCTGGCAGAAAAAGCGGCGCAAACGACCAACCCCAACTTGAAAGCGTTCGGGGAAGAACTAACCAGGACGCTCGCCGCCCACGCAGCGGTGATCAACAGCGTAGCGGAGATGCGCGGCATCAAACCGCCCAAGGAATCCCCCACCGAGAAGCGGTTGGCTGAGAAATTTGCGAAATACGAGGGAATCAAGCTCGAGAAAACGATCATGGATGCGTTCCTCGACATTGATGAACGTCTCATTGCGACGTATCGGCTCGGACTGACCTCGGACGACACGACCATCTCCAAGTTTGTGGAGCAGGCCCTGCCGCAGGCCGAGAAGCACCTGCACAGGGTGCAAAGCATGGCCGGGATCGCACCCAAGCGCTCGGTCCCGCCGAACCTGGGGATTGCATCGACCCAAAAGTCGACCGCGCCGGAAACGACCTCGAGCGTAAAAGCGGAAACTCCCGAGGCTGCGCCGGCACCTTCTGCGCCCCCATTGCCTCCGAAGCCGCCCGTCCCGCCCGTTGCCATCCTTGAGGAGCTCCCTTCCCTTCCTGACCTTCCCCCACTCCCCGCTCCTGTGAAACCAGTGGCCGACAGGGCCTCCAAACCCGCACACAAGCCTCCTGTGCTGCCCGACCCTATTGCAGAGCCTCCCCGCGATGAAGCGCCCAAGAAGCTCGAAGGCGAATTACCGAAGCCCGCGAAGAAGCCTGTTTTCAGGACGAACGTGAAGCCGCTTTCGGAGTAGGTCGCTCGCGCGGGGGCAATACTTGTACCTCTGTAGCCCTATGCCGCACCCTCCACAGGCCTGCGCACCAGCCCCCGACCCACCACCGCTGCAAGAACCAGCGCAGCCCCGGCAAGAGCCCAAGGCCCCGGGATTTGTCCAATCACCAAGCCCACCCATATGGGATTCAAAATCGGCTCCAAGGCCGGAATGAGCACTCCCTCAATGGCCGTCACCCGTCGAATCGCGATGGCGTAGAGAATGTAAGGGATCCCTATTTGCACGACCCCGAGCAGCGCCAGCAGACTCCACTCACGACCACTGGGCGTCGCTTGAAAAAGCCAGGGTATCGCCACGAGCACTCCCAGAAGGTTTCCCAGAAACATGGCCGATTCCGGGGAGCCGTGGCGCTCGCTTCGCAGCAGCATCACCATGGTGGCGAAGCAGAGGCCGCTGCCCAGTGCCACTAGATCCCCCATCCAGCGGCCACCCTCAAACCCGTCGCGGAAAAACAGACCAATGCCCACAAGCGCAAGCAGGATGAAGCACCAATCCACCCGCCGGGTGCGCTCGCCGAGAATCCAGTGCCCCGCCAATGCCACATATACCGGCGCTGTATACTGCAGGAA
Organism: Verrucomicrobiaceae bacterium; assembly: GCA_043753265.1. Lineage (GTDB taxonomy): Bacteria > Verrucomicrobiota > Verrucomicrobiia > Chthoniobacterales > Chthoniobacteraceae > SXWH01. The sequence goes on along the minus strand of JAYUWZ010000103.1, from coordinate 391 downwards.
AATCGCATTGGCGGCCGTGGTGAGATCATTGGCCACCACGAAGAGCGTGAGCGTGGCCGTGTAAGCCACCGCAATGGCCACCTGCCGCCACGAAAACCGGAGCCGAACCGGCCTCAACCAGAGCGCCAGGACCACGGCCGCAAACGCACAGCGATAGCCCGTCTTCACCATAGGGTGGAGCGCCACCGATTGCAAAAGCACGCCTCCGAGGCTCCAAAGCACCGAGGTGATCAGGAGCAGGATCGTGGCTTTGCGATGAGACATTATCCCCCACCCTGCTTGCCCGGACGGGGGAATGGAAAGGCGATTATCTTGGAAATGGGCACCTTCGGCGTTTACCTTTTCCATGCCGCTCGGAAAGCGCCATCCACCTCCACTACTTCGGCAGTTC